>NZ_DFDO01000308.1:0-135 GCF_002367915.1 Acinetobacter sp. UBA3025 | reverse complement strand
ACCACGACGACCACCTTTCTTCGGTGAACGTGTATTTGAAGTATTGGTACCGCGTTTAATTTCGCGGTCTTCTTTCGCAAATGAGTCTTCATATGCCTGGCCAACCAGACCAGCAGCAAGTGGAGAATCATCAAT
>NZ_DFDO01000324.1:1163-6301 GCF_002367915.1 Acinetobacter sp. UBA3025 | reverse complement strand
TCATTACAGGCAGGAATAACCACGCCAATTTTATTCATTTAAGGCCCTCTTGCTCTGCCACAGATTGTGGGCTATTCATCCAGACATCAATTAGAAAATCAGGTTCCTGAAGTTGTGAACATTTTCTGTAAAGTAAGTGTGCATTTAGATGGTCATGAATATCATCACCAGTAAAGCTAAAACCTGAAATCGGTGCCCGCCAGTGACAAGCCAGAATACAGCCTTCTGCATCAAGGGCGTGCTGCAGCCAATGGGTCAATTTCTCTAAAGCGGCCTGATCCAGATAATATAAAACCTCACTCAGTACAATTAGCTGGAACTTACGCTCTGGCAAGTCTTCCGGAACAACGCCTTGGACAAAACTGACATGAGAATAATCTTGCAGACGTTGTTGCGCCAGCCGGATCGCTGTCGTATTGGCATCCAGACAGATGAGTTCTCCTGTATGTGGGGCTAGTTCCTGACTTAGCATGCCATTACTACAACCGATTTCTATGGCAGATTCAAAATGCAGTTTGGGCAAGAGTGCTTTACAAATTTGACGTTTACGCTGTTCATACCAGCGCTGTTCATAATGCCATGGATCTCCCTGGTTCAGCGCATAAAGAGCATCAAAATAAGCATGATCATAGGTTGATTTACTGTTCATACAGATAAACCTCCCATGGCTGTAAAACACGCTCTAATGCATGCTCAGGGACAATCGGTGCCTGTTCTGTCGTCGGGTCATTCTCAATCTGACTCTTGAAACATCGTGCAGCTCGGGCTTTACATTTTAATTCTTCATCTGTCAGCCTGAGTTTGTGCGCAACCGTCCATGGAATTCGGGTATCTCCTGGTGTGGCCCAGTGCCACGCCCAGATTAGAACCTGAATATACGGTAACTGTAGCTCAGTCGCGAGTTGCTGGGCGACCTGGCCGGTTATTTCATGGTCTGGATGTCCATCATGAACAAAAGTCGTGACCAATACATCATTAGGCTGTAAATATGAATACAATTGCTGTTTGAGCAAGTCTCGCTGCTCAGCCACTTTTCCATCCTGAATATCCAAAGCAATCCGAAGAACTGGCTGTTCTAAGGACAATTCTTCGAGAGCCTGACGCGTTTCTGCTGGACGAATCTGGTTCAGTTCTTCTGGCGTATACAGACTCGAACCGGGATGGCTGGCCGTACCATTGGTCACTGCAAACAGTACAATCTTATAGCCGAGTTTATCCAGACGTTGCATCAGTCCGCCACATCCCAGAATTTCATCATCCGGATGCGGTGCTACAATACAGACTCTGGCATCTGCAGGAATTACACTGGAAATATCGAATTCTGGCATCTGCTGTAATATTTCGCAGTTACGCCATTCTTCCACCCGTGTCCCCTCCCCATGGATCACACGGTCTTCAACAATGTCATGTTTTAAAGTGCCCATAGTTCTTCCTCCTGTGCGCTTAGTTCTCCAATACGCTCAAGATCAAAGGCAGCATGGCTTTGACGGATAAATACCGGCAGATCTGCTGCGAGCTGGGCAAAATAAGAATTGGTACAATAAGGCGATGCGCCAAGTGCTTTTCCGACCTGGTTCAGTACATTTAATGCAGTGGCTTCAACCTGCGCACGCAAAGCCTGAATCTGAAGTTGATGAGGAAATTTAGGTTGCTGGTCAATCAATTCTGCAACCCGATAGAACAAAGCCTGAGTAGCTAAAAGATCACGGCTGATTTCACCCAGATACATGGCTTTATACATATGTGGTTTTCTTAACTGTTCCTGCTGCAGATATTCAGCAAGAGCTACTGTGGCACCATACCAGCAAGCAGCAACGCCTGCTGCTCCATGCCAGAATCCTACCCGATCCAGATAAGCATGTGGATCAGCGACTTTTTTGACAGGGACCTGATTAAATTCCAGTTGTGCTGTGGATGTATGCTGCATCCCTACAGCTTGCCAGACAGTATGATCATGCTGAATACCGGTCAGCTGCATATCTACAATCAATAACTGAGAGCGATTTTGTTCATCCCGATACGTCAGTAAGCCTGACTCTACCCAGCCAGAAGCGGAACACCAGGTCTTGATGCCAGTCAGCTTGCCTTCATCCAGCTGTAATGGCTGAGGCCCACCTTCTGCTGCCCAGACTGCCCAGAGCTGATGAGAATTTGCCGGAATATTTAATTCATGCAGAATTGCGACTGCATCCAGATGCGACTCAAATATTTTTCCCAGGCTTAAATTGGTTGCCGAGATCTGGCTTAAAATTTGCCAGCGTTTTAAAGTTTCCCCTGATGCAGGAAAAGGAACCTGATCCGAAAGTTGCACCAGTTCCTTCAAAGTCGTTTGAATATTTTCTTTAGGTTCTAATGATGAATTTTTAAATCTTTCTAATATTGAACTGAGGTCCATAAAAGTGCTTCCTCAAAAATATCGATATTGTGGTCATTTGATGAAAGCCAGTTAAGGAAAAAGCCTTTTCATCTGTTTTAAACGGGTCATCAGTCCTAGTATCTTACGGCGTGCCATAATTTCTTCTTCACTAAAAGGCAACTCTTCTCTGAGTTGACTCATAGGTAGGTGGTTATGTTCGATCAGATAAATATCCTGCTCCCTGCTCCATTGCGCATTTTGCATCTGTGCCAGTAATTTTTTAGGATCTGGTCTCGCCATAAAAGTTTTATTCCTTGAAATAGAGAATAGAAGCCGAAGCTTCTATTCTCATGGTATTTATGCAGGAATAGTTTCTGCGATCAATTCACGCGCCCAAACACGGTGATTCATGATCAAGGTCTTGAAGCTATCTTGCACAGTATCGAATTGAGAATTTGCTAAAGTACCTTCATCACTGATCAGTTTTAGATCTTCAATTAGCTGACCTTTATCTCCCAGGAAGACAATCGGTTTCAGATGCTTATAAGCCTCAAGCAGATAGTGAGTCGCGATACCATCTTTCAGCACCATGTCATAGTTATCGCCATCGACAATAACTACAGCATCATAGGCAATCGACGGTTCAGCTTTCTGCATTCCATCAGATGGGATCACTGTACCTTGCTGGCTCAGGACTGGTCCTGGACGAGGTGTTAACACATCAGCCACAGCACTCTCTGATTCAGCCCAAGCCTGTACAGCTTTAATACTGGCTTCATTAGCTTTGTCATGTGCCAGAATCGCGATTTTACGTGCCTTAATATCAGCAGGTTTAAACGCTTCAAAAGACAGACGCTTAGAAATCAGAACATCAGGCAGTTTTGCAGCTTTTTTCTCAGCTGGGATTTCAATTCCTAACTGGTCTGCAACCTGTTGAGCCAGCGTCAAGTCGATATTGCACAACACTTCGAGAACTTCACGTTCACGGATATTTTGGCGCTGTACTTTACTCAGTTCGAATACATAGGCATCAATAATATGCTTCTGCTCATGCGGTGCCTGGCTTTGATAGAATAAACGGGCATGAGTGAAGTGGTCATTAAAAGACTCACTACGCTGGCGGATTTTATTACCGTCAATACGTTCCTGATAGCTTTCGAAACCACCTGCCTGAGTCGCACCTGGCGCTTCAGCCGGCCAGTTGTCATCAATCGAGTTTGGTTCGTAGTTGGCCTGTCCGGTGTGAATAAGACGTTGATGCAGACCATCACGCTGGTTGTTATGGAATGGACAAACCGGCTTATTGATTGGAATCTGATGGAAGTTTGGACCACCCAAGCGGCTTAATTGAGTATCGGTATAAGAGAACAGTCGGGCCTGTAAGAGTGGATCGTTGGTAAAGTCAATGCCTGGTACGACATGACCTGGACAAAAAGCAACCTGCTCAGTTTCACCGAAGAAATAATCAACATTACGGTTCAACACCATACGGCCAATTGGAGTCACTGGAACCAGTTCTTCCGGAATGATTTTGGTTGCATCCAGCAAGTCAAAATCAAATTTCATCTCATCTTCTTCAGGAACGATCTGTACGCCTAATTCCCATTCCGGGTAATTACCGGAAGCAATCGCTTCATACAGGTCACGACGATGGAAATCCGGATCCTTACCTGCCAGTTTTTGCGCTTCATCCCATACCAGTTGTGTCAGACCTTGTTTAGGCGTCCAGTGGAACTTCACAAAGACAGCTTTATTTTCAGCATTGATCAAACGGAAAGTATGTACACCAAAACCTTGAATCGAGCGTAAATTACGTGGAATAGCACGATCCGACATTGCCCACATCACCGCATGTGCAGATTCAGGTACAAGAGAGACAAAGTCCCAGAAAGTATCATGTGCTGACGCACCTGATGGAATCTCGGTTTGTGGTTCAGGTTTCAGCGCATGGACAAAATCAGGGAACTTGATGCCATCCTGAATAAAGAACACTGGTGCATCGTTGGCTACCAGGTCAAAGTTACCTTCATCCGTATAAAACTTAGTCGCAAAACCACGAATATCACGTACCGTATCTGCTGAACCGCGAGGACCTTGTACTGTAGAGAATCGAACAAAGACTGGAGTCTGAGCACCGGTATTGGTTAGAAACCCGGCTTTAGTCCATTTTTCATTGCCTGGATAAGCTTCAAAAAAACCATGTGCTCCAACACCGCGTGCATGCACAATTCGCTCTGGAATACGCTCATGGTCAAAATGAGTAATCTTTTCACGAAGAATAAAATCCTCCATTAAAGTTGCCCCACGAACGCCCGCTTTTAGACTGTTCTGGTTATCCGAAATCTTAACACCTTGGTTGGTAGTCAGTGTCTGTTCGGCTGAGTCGCTACGGTATACATCAAGCTGCTCACTTTTTTTATTGGTATTCTGCTTATCTAAACCATTTTTACCTGTGGCTGGACTGTTCGCCTTAATTTTCATGACATTTTCCTTGCTGATCTTGAGTTTAGTGAAGTCTTTTTTTGCCTATCTCAAATTCGCTTGAGTTTTATTCAACATCTTGCCGTTTTTACAGAAAAATAAAGTTCCACTTTTATCTGTATATGGTGAGCTGTTGCTGAGTATGAAAATCTTTTTATTGATTTCGTCTATATCCCTAACATAACGAGATTTGACGAATACATTGCTGAGTCTTTGTAGTGGCTTGTTTAATAAAGGCACAGTTCTGTTATTTTTCTTAACTACACAGTTTTTTTTACCGAGTAACGATCACAAGAGAGCG
>NZ_DFDO01000324.1:0-1094 GCF_002367915.1 Acinetobacter sp. UBA3025 | reverse complement strand
CGTTAAAGCTGATAGTTTTTACTAAAAGATAAAATCATGAAATAAAGGCTTAATCATCTAAAAATGAAAACAAGTTTTTAAAAAACTGATCCAGACATTTGAGTTTTATAAGGCAAAATTAATTTCTTTATACAGTTACAATCCTGTCACCAGGCTATACAGAACGCCTAAACTTATATCTTTGCCCGTCCTATAAACTATATAACTCAGAAGTACTTAAAATTATTTCCACATATAAATAGTGGCAAAAATCTATTTCATATAAAAGGTCATGCTGCCAAGATTTCCTATCTTTTCAGCCATGACTGGCAAACTTCTATTTTAAAAGATATCTCTCTACAAAATTGTTAAGGAGTAAAACATGGGCTCTTCAGAAAAAAATGCTAAAGCTATGAAAATTGATATTGGTATTTCTTACGAAGACCGTGCCAAAATCGTCGAAGGTCTATCTAAATTATTGGCAGACAGCTATACCCTCTATTTGATGACCCACAACTTTCACTGGAATGTCACCGGACCACAGTTCAATAGTCTGCATAGCATGTTTATGACCCAATATACTGAACAGTGGAATGCTCTTGATTTGATTGCAGAACGTATCCGGGCTTTAGGCTTTGCCGCACCCGGCACTTACCAGCAATTTGTTAAGCTGACTGCTATTAAAGAAGTAGAAGGTGTACCAGATGCCCAAGAAATGTTGCGTTTATTGGTAAATGCTCATGAAACGGTAGCTCGTACCGCACGCAATCTTTTTGAAGTTGTTGATGAAGTCAACGATCAACCGACTGCAGATTTAATCACGCAACGTCTTGATGTGCATGAAAAAACAGCCTGGATGTTAAGAAGTACTTTAGAGTAATTAATTTTTCTCATCGAGAAAACAACTGTAAAATCAGAAAATTAGCTTTTCCTAAAATAAATAAGTGTTCAAATTTAATTGATATCCTTTTGAGCACTTATTTATCCCACCTTTCACCCTATAGTGAAGGCTTTGAAAAATAAATATTTACCTTTTAAAAGATTATTTTTTAATCAATAAATCTTTATTTATTATCTATTTAATTATATTAGGCTAGATAGAAAATTTAGCTTTT
>NZ_DFDO01000307.1:0-4092 GCF_002367915.1 Acinetobacter sp. UBA3025 | reverse complement strand
TTCGATATGCCGCGTACTGAAATTACCTTTGCAGCGGATTATCTGGATTTGCCAATTCGCCAGAATGAAGAAACTCTGGAAGAATTCCTGAAAGCAGCACCTGCTCAACTTCTAGTTAAATTTAAAAATACCAACTCGCTGACTTCGCGGATCCGTGATGTATTGAAGAGCCAGATCGGTGAAGAAATGCCGACCTTGAATGATGTCGCATCAATGCTCTACCTGTCTCCACAAACCCTGCGTCGCCGTCTGGCTGCCGAAGGCAAGAGCTATCAAGGCGTGAAAGATGCACTGCGCCGTGATGCCGCAATTCATTTATTGCTTAATCCGGATCTGACTCTGGAAGATGTTGCACAACAGGTCGGCTTTAGTGAAACCAGTACTTTCCACCGTGCTTTCAAAAAATGGACAGGGGTAACACCCGGCCTATACCGTCAGTTACACGGTTACCATTAAAAACCTTGCTATAAAACTGTATACTTGAAAAGTATCGTTTATTAAGCGCTACAAGCCCCTAGCCCAAGCTCCAGACTTGGGCTTTTTTATGCCCGCTTTTTAATCCATCAAGACTGACCAAATTGCTCAAATGATCTGGTCCGTTCTCGTCATTGCACTTCAAGATTTAATCATTACACTCGAAGCATTAGAACAATTTCAGTAAAGCAAGAAAAGGATATTGTATGAGCGAGGCCTATATTATTGATGCCATTCGTACGCCACGCGGAAAGGGAAAAAAAGACGGATCATTACATGAAGTTAAACCAATTAGTTTACTGATTACGCTCTTAAATGAACTGAAAGAACGCCATGACCTAGATACTTCTCAGGTGGATGATATTGTGCTGGGCTGTGTGACTCCAATTGGGGATCAAGGCGCAGACATTGCCAAAACTGCTGCAATTGCCGCAGGCTGGGACAATGATGTGGCTGGCGTTCAGATTAACCGTTTCTGTGCTTCTGGTCTGGAAGCTATCAATCTGGCTGCACAAAAAGTCCGTTCAGGCTGGGAAGATCTGGTCGTTGCGGGTGGTGTTGAATCCATGTCTCGCGTTCCGATGGGTTCAGACGGTGGCCCTTGGGCATTAGATCCTGAAACCAATATGGCTTGCGATTTTATTCCACAAGGCATCGGGGCTGACCTGATCGCGACCATTGATGGTTATAGTCGTGCAGATGTAGATCAATTCGCCGAGCAATCACAAAAGAAAGCGGCGGCAGCCCAAGCGAATGGTCATTTCAATAAATCTATTATTCCGGTGAAAGATAAAGCTGGCGTCGTGATTCTAGACAAAGATGAATTCATTAAACCGACAACAACTGCAGAAGGCTTAAGTGCATTAAAGCCAAGTTTTGCAACGATGGGCCAGATGGGCTTTGATGCTATCGCCCTACAGAAATATCCGGAAGTAGGCTCTGTAAACCATGTCCACCATGCAGGTAATTCTTCAGGCATTGTGGATGGTGCAGCAATCGTATTACTTGCCTCCGAACAGGCAGTGCAACAGCAAAATCTCAAGCCACGCGCCAAAGTACTGGCAACGGCGCTGGTTGGTGCCGATCCAACCATTATGCTGACTGGCCCCGCCCCGGCTGCACGTAAGGCTTTAGCCAAAGCCGGACTCACCATTGATGATATTGATCTGTTTGAAGTCAATGAAGCTTTCGCTGCTGTGGTGATGCGCTTTATCAATGAAATGAAGGTTGATCCTGCCAAAGTCAATGTCAATGGTGGTGCCATTGCCATGGGACATCCACTCGGTGCGACCGGTGCCATGATTCTAGGCACTTTACTGGATGAACTGGAACGTCAAGCTAAGAAACGTGGACTGGCCACCCTGTGTGTAGGTGGTGGTATGGGCATCGCAACCATTATTGAGTTGGTATAAGGAGATCAGCATGAGCGCAATTCAATATCAAAAAACTGAAGATCACATTGTCATTCTGACCTTTGATTCTCCGAACCAGTCCGCCAATACCATGAATGCCGACTTTCGCGCGGCTCTGGAAGAAGTCGTTGCCCAGTTACAAGCAGATGAACAGATCGCCGGGATTATTTTCCGATCAGCAAAAAAAACATTCTTTGCTGGCGGTGATCTAGATGAGTTAATTCAGGCGACGCCTGAACATGCCACCGAATTCTTCAATATGATTGAAGATATGAAAGCCAAACTGCGTTATATCGAAACGCGTGGTATTCCAGTAGTGGCAGCTTTAAATGGTACAGCCTTAGGCGGTGGTTGGGAAATTGCTTTATGTGCCCATCATCGTATTGCGCTGAATGATGCCAAGACTAAGTTTGGTTTACCTGAAGTCACTTTAGGCTTGCTGCCAGGCGGTGGCGGTATTGTCCGCATGGTTCGTCTGCTAGGCCTGCAAAATGCCTTACCTTTGCTGATGGAAGGCAAACAGTTTGGTGTAGAGAAAGCCAAGTCTTTGGGACTGGTGCATGACACAGCCGACTCACTGGATGAGTTACTAGATAAATCTATAGCCTGGATTAAACAACATCCGCAATCTCAACAGCCTTTCGATGTAAAAGGCTACAAAATTCCGGGAGGCTCTCCTTCTTCGCCTGCCGTTGCACAGATGCTGGCCATTGCTCCTGCGATGTTGCGTGATAAAACCAAGGGTTGTTATCCAGCACCAGAATCTATTCTCTCCGCTGCGGTTGAAGGTGCTCAGGTTGATGTCGATACTGCGCTAAGAATTGAGTCGCGTTATTTCACCTATCTCGCTACCGGCCAGATTTCCAAGAACATGATCGGTACATTCTGGCATGGCATGAATGCCATCAAGTCGGGTGCCAGCCGTCCTAAAGACTTTGCGCCATGGAAAGCTACTAAAGTAGGTATTTTGGGCGCAGGCATGATGGGTGCAGGTATTGCCTATGTCACTGCCAGCAAAGGCATTCAGGTGGTACTGAAAGATATTTCGGTCGAAGCTGCGGAAAAAGGCAAAGCGTATAGCCAGAAATTACTGGATAAAAAAGTGGCTCAAGGCCGCTTAACAGCCGAAAAACGTGACCAGATTTTAGCTCTGATCCATGCTACTGCGAGCATGGCAGATTTAGCAGGTTGTGACCTGATTATTGAAGCAGTATTTGAAAATCAGGAACTCAAAGCCAAAGTTACTCAGGAAGCAGAGCAATATTTATCAGCCAACGGTGTAATGGCATCCAATACCTCAACTCTACCCATCAGTGACCTAGCTCAAGCCTCTCAGAATCAGGCAAATTTTATCGGTCTGCATTTCTTTAGCCCAGTCGACAAAATGCAACTGGTCGAGATCATTAAGGGGAAAAATACTTCAGCAGAAACACTGGCCAAGGCATTTGACTATGTGCAGCAAATTGGCAAGCTACCGATTGTAGTGAATGACAGCCGTGGCTTCTTTACTAGCCGTGTCTTTGGCACCTTTGTACAGGAAGGATTACGTTTGCTTGCCGAAGGTGTGCATCCAGCTCGTATTGAAATGGCTGCGCTGAAAGCCGGTATGCCAGTCGGACCACTTGCTATTCAGGATGAAGTCTCTCTGACGCTTTCTGAGCATGTAGCTGCAGAAAGCCGTAAGGCTCTGGCTACACAAGGCAAAGAACGTCCAAGCACCGATGCGGATGCCGTGATTCAAACCATGATTCATGAGTTTAACCGTAAAGGCAAAGCTGCTGGTGCAGGTTTTTATGACTATCCTGAAGGGGGCAAAAAGCAGCTATGGTCTGGCTTGGAGCATTGGTATAAAGAAGTGGATATTTCTGAACAGGAAATGATAGACCGCTTCCTGTTTGTTCAAGCCCTCGATACTGTGCGCTGTCTGGAAGAAGGTGTGCTGGAGTCAGTGGTCGATGCGAATATCGGGTCAATCTTTGGAATTGGTTTTGCCGCCTGGACGGGAGGTGCTGTGCAGTTCTTGAACCAGTATGGTTTAACCAAAGCCTTGAATCGTGCTGAAATCTTGGAACGTAAATATGGCGAACGTTTCAAAGCGCCACAGTTACTCAAACAGAAAGTTGCTGAAGGTCAGCGTTTTTAAAACCTGAGTCTAAAAAGAGGAGCTTAGCTCCCACTGCGGTCCCATAGTTTGCTTTAAATAAAA
>NZ_DFDO01000268.1:10104-12861 GCF_002367915.1 Acinetobacter sp. UBA3025 | reverse complement strand
GTTTGCCCGTTCTTTTTCGTCATAAATTTTTTCCAGATTCATGACCAGATGGGTTGGGCTTTTAATTGTATAATAGAATTTTGCCCCCTCTTTACGGTCCACGATCAGTTCAGTTTGTTCCGGATTAATCGTCCAGCGGTCCTTACGATAGGTCACATTGCTTTCGGTCTGAACTCGTCTGGAATTATTCACAAAGACTTTGCCATAATGCACGATACTGCGATGCACTGTACCATCTGGCAATAAAGTCAAAATAAACACCGATTTCCCTTCCGTACAAGGTGCAAACCGTCCGTCACAATCAATCTGGGTAAGATAACGCCCGACATAGCTTTTGGCATAATCCGGTACAGGTTTAGGATCGACATTTGGTTCTACAGGCAATGCATTATAGGTTGCAGTCTGGGTGAGCGATTTAGCATTACGGGTGTCATAACTTTCATTGGCGGCGGAGATCACAACGCCATCTTGTGCCAAAGTTTTCGCAGTATCAGGTAAGGGTTTGCTTTGATGGTCATCACAGGCAATCAGTCCTGCAACACTTCCCAGCACAAATCCAAGCCGGCATAAACCACTTAAATGATGCGATACATTCGATTTCATTTTAAAAATATACCTGAAGGGGTGCACATCTATATAGGCAGACGACTCACTGAAAACTTATAAGTTTTAATAATGAATTCAATGGAATTTTTATGATCTTAGTGATTTTTTAAGGATTATTTAATCTCCCGTAACATTACTTAACGAATTTATTTTCAATAGATACTTTAAAAATTCAGATAAAACTCCATTCTTATAAATACGAGTCATTTTTTAGACTCAACCTTATTTTTTCTATCAGGAGACTTGGATGGCCAATGTTGGTTTATATCGCTCTAACCGCTCAAACATGATTGCAGGTGTAATGGGTGGTATTGCTGAACGTTTTGGTTGGAACGCAAATTTATTACGCTTGATCTTCGTGATTATTTCGGTCATGAGTGCTGCTTTCCCGGGTATCTTAGTTTATCTGGTTCTATGGTTAGTGATGCCAAAAAAGAATTCTATGCCTGATTATGCTGCGAGCAGAACTGATTATGAACGTCCTGTGCGTACCGTGAATCAGGATAAAGACTACCGATAAAATCGTTTCCTCTTTCACCTAAATATTCATATGGTGAAATTTTTATGCCACGGTCCTTCCCCCAAAAGATCGTGGTTTTTTTTGTCTGATTTTTAGGTTTTGGTCTTATTACCATTTTACGCTTTACCCTACTCGCCTATTCAGGATAAGTTGATACTTTCTACTTGAAATGGATTTCAGATGACGCAGGCAGAATGGATTGTACTTTGGCTGTGTGCGATCGCGGCATTACTGCATGGGGTCAGTGGTTTTGGCTTTCCTATGCTGAGTACGGCTGCCTTATCCAGTGAATATGCCTTAAGTACAGCAGTCACCCTGGTAATTCTCCCCTGCCTGTTATTGAATCTTTGGATGCTTAATAGTGATCCAAAACATAGCCTGTTGCAGAGCATTCGCTATTATGCCTCACGCTATTGGCCACTCATGCTCAGCAGTCTGGTCGGTAGCGTGATAGGGGTTAAACTACTCATCTGGATCAATGAAGGCTATCTTAAATTATTGCTGGGTCTGGTAATTATTTTCTATGTACTGGATCAGTTACGCTCTACTCCGCTTCGGGTCAGTAGTAGTCAGCTCAGTATGCTGGGATTCGGTTTACTGGCCGGCATGATTGGAGGTGCAACCAATGCCATGGCCCCCTTCCTGATGATGTATCTGCTTAGCTGTCAGCTCTCTAAAACCGATATTGTCATCATCAGTAATCTTAACTTTATTGCCAGCAAGCTAGTGCAGTTGACCTTACTTTTCCCAATTCTCATTTCTTTGCAAACTCACCAGCGACATATCCTGCTTGGAATCACATTATTTGCTCTCATCGGCGTCTGGCTGGGTGGGAAAATACGTCATCGACTTTCCCAGCAACATTTCAAATATCTGGTGCTATTTTTTCTATTTGGACTGGGGATTTACGCACTTTGGCAAAGTCTGGGATTATTACAACACTCTACTATACTGTTCAAATAATATCTTTTTTAATCAAACCACATATTCACTTTTATAAGAATTTCAAAAACGCTTTTAAATAAAAAAGTTGAGCAAGGAGGTTGTATCAACGACCCTTTACGCACCCCGACTAATGCCATGCCAAAAGGAATTCGCAAAGGCTGGATTTTAATTGTGATCGCTGCCGTGATCTCTTATGGCTTGTATCATATTTTACCCTATGACGAAAATGCCAATAAGGGATTGGCCCTACTGACCTTTATCGCCATTCTATGGCTGACCGAAGCCCTGCATATTACGATTACAGCCCTACTCATACCGGTACTGGCGGTTGTATTGAGTATGCCGATGGCAGATGGTGATGAACTGGTACCGATTAGCATGCAGGCAGCACTCGCTACCTTTGCCGATCCCGTGATTTTCCTGTTTTTTGGTGGTTTTGCTTTGGCTACGGCGCTGCATATCCAGAAACTGGACAAGAAGATTGCCACATGGATTATCTCGCTCTCCGGTGGACATCTCGGTGCTTCGGTACTGGCTATCTTTTTAGTAACTGCTGCCCTGTCGATGTGGATTTCCAATACCGCCACCGCAGCTATGATGTTGCCTCTGGCGCTGGGTTTACTTGCGCATCTGGATGCCGAAAAAGAACGTAAAACCTTTGTATTTATTCTGCTCGGGATTGCCTA
>NZ_DFDO01000268.1:9586-9963 GCF_002367915.1 Acinetobacter sp. UBA3025 | reverse complement strand
TATTCTGCTCGGGATTGCCTATTCAGCCAGTATTGGTGGTTTGGGCACCATCGTCGGTTCTCCACCGAATGCGATTGCAGCCAAAGCCCTCGGTTATGACTTCGCTGACTGGATGAAAGTCGGCCTGCCGATGATGTTCATCATCCTGCCAGCAATGTTGATCAGTCTGTATCTGGTGCTGCGTCCAAAGCTGAATCATAAGGTGAATTTTGTCACCGAAAATATTCCCTGGACCACCACCCGTATTGCGACGATGGTGTTGTTCCTCTGTACGGCGATGGCCTGGATTTTCAGTAAAAAATTGACTGAAAATTTCGGTATTTCACAGCCTGATACCTGGATCGCGATTCTGGCAGCCTGTCTGGTGGTGATTCTGG
>NZ_DFDO01000268.1:0-9390 GCF_002367915.1 Acinetobacter sp. UBA3025 | reverse complement strand
CCTGTCTGGTGGTGATTCTGGGTACGGCTACATGGAAACAGGTTGCTGAAAATACCGATTGGGGCGTGCTCTATCTGTTTGGTGGCGGCTTGACCTTAAGTGCTGTCTTGAAGGATTCAGGCAGTTCTCTGGTTTTAGGTCAAACACTGGCAAATGCTTTCGGTGACTCCTCGCCTCTCGTAATTATCTTCGTTGTGGCAACCTTCATCATCTTCCTGACTGAATTTACCAGTAATACTGCCTCGGCTGCCTTACTGGTTCCGGTCTTTGCCGCCATTGCCGACCAGATGGGTATGCCTAAAGAGATTCTGGTGATTGTGATCGGGATTGGGGCTTCTTGTGCCTTCATGCTACCTGTGGCGACACCACCGAATGCGATTGTGTTTGGTACTGGCCATATTCAACAAAGTGAAATGATGAAAGTCGGCTTTGTCCTGAATATCATGTGTATTTTCTTGGTCTCCCTGTTTATTTACTGGTTCTTTATCTAAGTTTAAATAAATCCAGATTCCAAATTAAAAAGCACCCGAGGGTGCTTTTTTTTCAGAACTATTCAAAACAGCTTTAAGCTCTCATTTTAAAATGGTTCAGTTCCTGATTCAGGGCAGCGATAATATCTGCGCGGCTGATAATTCCGACCAGACGCTGCTCACTCACTACCGGGATATAGTTAAAAGAACGTTCCACAAAATAGGGCACCAGATCCTGAATCGGCTGCAATGGCTGCACTGTGACTACCTTGCGGGTCATAATATGTTTGACCTGATGTTCCCAGCTGCTGCGCACATCTGCAGCACGTTTAAACCATTCTACCACCTGATACATGGCCAGCGTTCCCACCAGCTTGCCTTCCGCATTAACCACCGGCAGGCTCATCAGGTTCATTTCTTTAAATTTATCCAGTGCATGCTGAATATTATCATTGGCATGCAGGGTCACCACGTCTTTAGTCATAATGTCCTGACAGGTAAACTGGTTGACCGCACGGGCATTGGCTCGGTCCTGCGCTTCCAGAATAATCTTTTGCAGGTCATATTCACTAATGTCCAGCAGCTCGGTTTGCTGATCTAGTACTTCCTGAATATCTTGCGGCTGAATAGTGACTTTCTGGGTCGGGGTCGGATCTTTGGAACGGGTATTCAATTGCGCCTGCTGCGGATAACGCTTGCCAATCATTCGATTAAAGACGATCGCAATTACCATCAATAAGATCGAATTCAGCAGCACCGGATAGAAAACGAAAGCATAGCCGAGTTCATGCACCGCATTGCCGCCGAGTACCGCCGTAATAGCCACAGCACCACTCGGTGGATGCAGGGAATCGGTGGTCATCATCAGGATAATAGCCAAAGCTACCGCTAGACTAAAAGCTTCCGTCGGACTGGAAATAAACAAGGCACAGGTCACACCCACTACCGCAGCAATAGTATTACCTACCAGAATATTCCAGGGCTGTGCCAAGGGACTGGCCGGAACTGCAAACAGCAGCACAGATGAGGCCCCCATCGGCGCAATATACCAGGCTTCAAAATCACCCAGAATCCATAAACTCAGTAATGATGATACCGTGAGACCCAGTAGTGCCCCAATACCGCAGAGTAAACGGTCCTTGAGTGGAAGAACTTTAAAATTCGGTTTTAAGGTATTGAGCCAGTCGAGATTGGAATGGAACACGGCGCGCCTGATTTTAATGTTTACAGATTTTGCGCATTATAAAACTAGTCGCTTTAAAGATGTATTTATTTTATATCTTTTAATTACACTTAAATGGATGCTGTTTAAAAAGCTAAGTCACACACCAGAGAAAAACCATCCATCTAGTCCTATTTTACTATTCAATCTCTCATAGGATTTTCAATAAGATCATTCATGTCAGGTGATTTTAGTCTCAGCTTCGCTATGAGAACCAGATTTAATCAGAGGTTCGATTTTGAGCAGCTCGACCTGACCATAATAGGTTGAAAATGCTACATTTCCGGCATCTACCCCAGTACCAATGCGAATCAGCTCGTCGACCGGGGCTAAACGGGTCGGATCAAACTGCACCCACCCTCCTTCCAGATAGGCTTCAAAAATGGCATGAAAATCGGGTAAAAATTTTTCAATTTCCACATAACCGACCACCATGCGTGCCGGAATTCCTAAAGCACGACACAGCGCAACGCCCAAATGAGCAAAGTCACGGCATACACCCGCTCGGTGGACCAGTACATCTGTCGCAGTCGTAAACTGGTCAGAACAGCCAGAGACATAAGAAATATTGTTATAAATCCACTGTTCAATGGCTTTTACACGCGTATAGCCGGGCGTCATCCAGCCAAATGAGCGCTTCGCCATTTCTAATAATAAATCTGAATTGCAATAGCGGCTGGCCAGCAAATAAGGTAGTACCTCATCCGGCAGATCTGGGATTTTGACTTCATTCAGATTTTGCCTCAGATCAATCGGAATACTCGGCTGACGGGTAACTGTCGCGCTATAGTTCAGTTCAAATGCCTCACAGGGTTCGAGTTGCAACCGGATATGACGGTTTTGATGCTGAGCATCCTGAAATTCATGCCACTTGACCGGCATATTCATAGTGAGCTGTTCTCCGAGAATATTCTGATCGGGATGATGGGCGACCTGAACCATAAAAATAAATTCGGTAGGTTGCACAATCTTGTATTTTAAATGGCACTGAATTTGGTAAGTGGTCATGAAGTTCCTTATTATTAGGCATTATTATATTGTGTGAAGATTAAACTAATTCTAAGACCGCAATCGTATGAGATCAGTTTAACTTTATCGCGCTTCAGTGAACAGGATGCTATACATCTGATTTATTCCTGATTTTTGGATCTCATCCCATTGCTATTCCAGCATAAAATTGCAGCAAAGCCGCGCAAAATCTGGCATGAATGAAGACCATTTTAATTTTTTCCAAAATATTTTCAGCGTATTAACCCTTTGCCACTCCCCTGTAAAATACTTATAATCAAGCACAATTTTTCTCTAATTTTAAGTGGATGACCATGAGTCGCGCCATATCGCATATTGATACCTTCCAAGGCTTAATTCTTGCCTTACAAAACTACTGGGCGGAGCAAGGCTGCGTCGTGTTACAGCCTTACGACATGGAAATGGGTGCAGGGACATTCCACACTGCAACTTTCCTTCGTGCGTTAGGTCCCGAAACCTGGAATGCTGCTTATGTTCAGCCATCACGCCGTCCGAAAGATGGTCGTTATGGTGAGAACCCGAACCGTCTGCAACATTATTACCAGTTCCAGGTTGTGCTTAAGCCAAACCCGGACAACATCCAGCAGCTTTACCTAGATTCTTTAAAGGCAATCGGTATTGATCCTTTAGTTCACGACATCCGTTTCGTGGAAGATAACTGGGAATCTCCAACACTGGGCGCATGGGGTCTAGGCTGGGAAGTTTGGCTGAACGGCATGGAAGTGACTCAGTTCACTTACTTCCAGCAAGTCGGTGGTGTTGAATGCTACCCAGTAACCGGTGAAATCACTTATGGTCTGGAACGTCTGGCGATGTATCTGCAAGGTGTAGACTCAGTTTACGATCTGGTTTGGACCAAAGGTCAGTTCGGTACTGTGACGTATGGCGATGTGTTCCATCAAAATGAAGTAGAACAATCGACTTATAACTTCGAATATGCACCAGTAGAAAAAATGTTCGAACTGTTCGATTTCTACGAAGCTGAGGCGACCCGTTTAATCGAAGCTGAACTGCCATTACCTGCTTATGAGCAAGTGATTAAAGCATCACACAGCTTTAACCTGTTAGATGCGCGTGGCGCGATCTCTGTGACTGAACGTCAGCGTTATATTCTGCGTGTGCGTACTTTGGCACGTTCAATTGCGACCAGTTATGTAGCAGCACGTGCGAAACTTGGTTTCCCAATGGCAGAACCTCACCTACGTGACGAAGTCCTGGCTCAGCTTAAAGCTCAAGTAGAAGCAGAAGCGGCTCAAGCAGAAAAATCAGCGGAGAACAAATAATGTCTAAACATACAGTTTTATTTGAACTTGGCTGTGAAGAACTTCCTCCAAAAAGCCTGAAAAAATTACGTGATGCTTTAAAAGCTGAAACTGAAAAAGGCTTAAAAGATGCGGGTCTGGCTTTCGATGCGATCGAAGCTTATGCAGCGCCACGTCGTCTGGCACTTAAAATCGTAAATGTTGATGCTGCTCAAGCGGATACGCAAAAACGTTTTGACGGTCCTGCTGTGCAAGCGGCTTATGATGCTGAAGGCAAACCAACCAAAGCACTTGAAGGCTTTATGCGCGGTCAAGGCATTACGGTTGATCAGGTGTCTACTTTCCAGGCCGGTAAAGTTGAAAAAGTCTGCTACCTGAAAGATGTGAAAGGCCAAAGTCTGGACGTTTTACTGCCACAAATCCTGCAACATGCTCTGGATCAATTGCCTATCGCAAAACGCATGCGTTCTGCAGCTAGCCGTACTGAATTCGTTCGTCCGGTAAAATGGGTGGTCTTGTTAAAAGACAGCAATGTAATTGATGCAACCATTCAGGATCACAAAGCAGGCAACATGACTTATGGTCACCGTTTCCATGCGCCTGAAGCGATTATCCTAGCCAATGCAGATGTTTATCTGGATGCCCTTCGCGCTGCGAAAGTAATTGCTTCTTTTGAAGAACGTCAGGCGATCATCGACCAGCAAGTCAAAGCACTGGCTGATGAAGTAAATGCCATTGCAATTGTCCCTGCTGATCTTCGCGACGAAGTAACGGCTCTTGTTGAATGGCCTGTAGCTTTACGTGCCAGCTTCGAAGAACGCTTCCTTGCAGTTCCTCAAGAAGCATTAATCACCACCATGCAGGACAACCAGAAGTATTTCTGCTTGGTGAATGCTGAAAATAAATTACAGCCTTACTTCATTACCGTTTCAAACATTGAGTCTAAAGATCCGACTCAAATTATTGAAGGTAACGAGAAAGTGGTTCGCCCGCGTCTGTCTGATGCCGAGTTCTTCTTCCTGCAAGACCAAAAACAGCCATTAGCTTCTCGTAAAGAGAAACTGGCAAACATGGTATTCCAGGCACAACTGGGTACTTTGTGGAACAAGTCTGAACGTATTGCCAAACTGGCGGTAGCACTTGCGCCGATTACAGGTGCAAAAGCTGAAGATGCTGAAAAAGCGGCTCTTCTTGCTAAATGCGACTTAACTTCTGAGTTGGTGGGTGAATTCCCAGAACTTCAAGGCATCGCGGGTACTTACTACGCACGTCTTGAAGGCGAAAATGATGAAGTGGCTGAATCTTTAGGTGAGCAGTATTTACCTAAATTCGCGGGTGACGTTCTACCGAAAACCAAAACTGGTACAACAATTGCCCTTGCTGACCGTTTAGATACCTTGACTGGTATTTTCGGTATTGGTCAGGCACCTACAGGTTCTAAAGACCCGTTTGCGCTACGTCGTTCTGCGATTGGTATCCTGCGTCTGGTGACTGAAAATGAACTTGATGTATCTATTGAAGATCTGATCAAGCTGGCTTTGGCTGCTTATGGCGATGTATTGAAAGACCACGATAAGACTTTAAACGATGCGGTTGCCTTCCTTGAAGGTCGTTACCGTGCGAAATACGAAGACCAAGGCGTTGATGTTGACGTAATCCAAGCCGTTCAAGCGCTTTCACCAAAATCTCCGCTTGATTTTGACAAGCGTGTAAATGCGGTAAATCACTTCCGTGCATTGCCTGAAGCTGCTGCACTGGCTGCTGCGAACAAGCGTGTGGCGAATATTCTGGCTAAAGAAGCTGCGCCTGAAGGTGCTGTGGTTGAAGCCAATCTGGTGGAAGATGCTGAAAAAGCATTGTTCGCTGAACTGCAAAAAATTACTCCAGTGGTTGATCCGTTGTTTGCTTCTAAAGATTATACTGCTGCGTTGTCTGCATTGGCTGCTCTTCGTGCACCAGTCGATGCGTTCTTTGACGGCGTCATGGTGATGGCAGATGATGCTGAACTGAAAGCCAACCGTTTACGTCTGCTTGCTCAGTTGCGTGATCTGTTCACTAAAGTTGCGGATATTTCAGTGCTTCAACACTAAGTTCGTATTGCTTGAAATTTAAACAAAACCCCGCTATAAGTTAGTGGGGTTTTTATTATTAAAATAGTATGAAAGTATTTCTTAGTTACGCAAAAGAAGACAAAGACTTTGTTTTAGAATGTTATGAAGAATTAAAACGAAAAAACTTTAATCCTTGGATGGATGAACATGATCTTCTGCCTGGACAGGCATGGGACGAGTGTATTAAAGCTAATATGCAAGATACTGATGTTGTCTTAGTCTTTATGTCTTCTGATAGTGTTTCCAAAGTAGGTTATGTTCAGCGTGAATTAAAATATTTTGTAGATAAGAGAAAAGATTATCCAGAAGGATTCATTTATTTAATCCCAATTCAACTTGATAAGTGTCAAGTACCAAATACTATCGCATCAGAAATCCAGTTTATAAATATTAATCGAGATTTACAAAGTCAAGAATGGACTAAGGTTCTCAGATCACTAGATTTAGCATCTAAACAAAGAAATATTGAAAGGATTAATGAAGACTCTACGAAACCAAGAATTGAGTTAAAAGAAATATCTGAAAGTGTTACATCTTTTACAGGAGCTGAATTTAATAGCAATTACCCTGTCATTAAAGCAGCACATGATAACTTTAAAGAAGTAAATGATTTTATATATTCAATAGTTATAGACCAATTAATTCATTTAAGACAAAGATTCTTTGAGGAACCATTAGAAATCGAAAGAGAAAATAATGAACCTACATTTCGAGATATTTACGATACTCTAATAAATGCTGACATCGGATATGTCAGAAATAATTTCGTGAGTTTCATATTCACAAATTATTTTTATACAGGTGGAGCACATGGCAATCACCATTTTTTTACTAGAAATTTCTATGTAAACAATGGGAAAGCTATTCTTATCAATTATAACTTACTTTTTCACTCAGAAAATATTCTAGAAGCAGAGGCATTTATTAAGTCTTATTGCTATGAGGATTTATTAGCACAAATTGCTTATCGCTCGGAATTTGATGATTTCGATAAAGAGTGGGTTAAGCAAGGAAGTGAGCAGATCGACTCAAATACTATCCTCATTAAAGAACATGGCTTAGAAATATTTTTTGCACCATACACTGTCACTGCTTACGCATTTGGTGATTTTAAGGTCGAAATACCTTTTTATAAGTTATCAAAATATTTAGATAAACGACCTAATAGCTTCTATTCCTTATTAACTGCCTACGAATATGAAGAAGGTTAAGAAACCTTTCTCAACATTTCTAGGCATTTCACCATATATTTCATATACTCACCCTAACAACACTCAACAAGAAAGAAGCGCATGAAATTTCAAACACTCATTATGACGACTCTTGCGGGTATCGCACTTACAGCATGTACATCTCAACCCACCATTCCACAACTGGAACTGGGTGTATTACAGGAAGTAAAAAATCTCGAAGTTATTCCAGAAACCACCAACAATAAGGCGAAACTGACCAAGTTCCTCGACAAATGCGTGATTGAATTTACTGGCGATATCGGTAACAACCGTTCAGTTGAGCAATGGTCATTTAAAGGCATGACCCTGATTGATGCCGGCTCAGCGACTTTCCAGCGCGACGGTACCAGCACAGCACAAAAATTTGACCTACATGATGCGGCAGTACAAAAGAACTTTGTAACTCTGCGCAATCATTTTGCCAAAGATGCCCTGACACAATGTGACTAAACAAATCGCCCTGTTTTCATCCTGAAAATGGGGCTATTTATTTGAATGAATAGAAATTTAATCTTTCCTCTGATTTGACCTGCTCTTTCTTTCTCTTAAAAATTATAAAATCCTCGTATGGAACTACGCTGAACCTATACTCTCTTCACAGCTTATTCATTGTTTTTGGCTGATTATCCGTTACACTGAAAACCAAACTCAGACCGCTCTTTGACGAATTCGAGGTCGATCCATAATGAATATCAAAACCCCAATTATTTTAACGACAGCTTTAATGTTCTGTGCACCTGTATTTGCACAGACCGAAACCACTCAGACCACTAAACCGATTGCACCTTATGGTGAGAATCCGAACCTGCTGCATGTGTTTGCCTATAAAGCACAGGAAGGTGTTATCAATACCGCTGAAAAAGTAGGTGAAGTCACTGAAAAAGGCATTGCCAAAATCAAACCGGGTGTAGACCGTGCCTGGGGCAATACCAAGTCTGCGGCATCAGATACCATCCAGAAAGTAGATCAGGGTGCGACTCAGGTAGCACAGCAAACAGGGCAGAAAATTAAGCAAACCCGTGAAGTCTGGCGCGGTAATTCACAACAGGCACCGATCGTACAGCAGCCTTTGAGTCAGCCATCTACCGCAACTCAAAATTCATCGGTATCACAGCCCCAGTCAAGTTCCGGTACAGCGACCAGTTATGCAGTAGATGATCTCTAAATCATCGCATTGAAAAAAGCCCATTACGGGCTTTTTCTTTTAAGCATTGAAGATAGTTAAGCCTTTCTTTAGACTGAGCTCAAATAAAATCATGAGAAGATAATAAAAATGAGAAAAATTCTTTTCAGCTTTATCGTCGGTATTTTGTGTGGCGTAGCTATTCTATACATTACCTTACTGGTTTCAGGCGAAACCGTGACCTCAATTGCTGCGATTGATGATGAATTATCCTCCATCCCGAGCCTGTCTAGTGCGAATCCTTATAACCATAAAACCGAAGGCGAAAAAATCCAGCATATAGAACACTTGGAGGAAGCTGAATTTAGGCCCGCCTCTGGCAATAATGCCGACCTGTATCGGATCAAGGATATGTGTAAATTAAGAATCGGGACTCAAGGAGATGACATTTATAGCTATCGAACTGCTTATTTTTCGCAGAATCATCTGATTTATATGTTTGAAACCCATTATCGAACATCTTATGACAAGCGTCCCGATGAACGGGTACCCGAATTTAAGCGCGTCTATCAGGAAATTATATTTAACCCCCGGTCTGCACTGGTTCAGAGTGAATTTTTAAAGCTATTAGATAAATATATTACGCCAGAAAACCGAAAAAAATGCTGATCGAATTTAATCAGCATTTAGTTTTTATTTGGCAGTTTTTAATTTACCTGACGGATAGGCCGGCCTTGCTTAAAGGCTTCTACATTTTCCACCATCTGATCCACAATGCGTTGACGCGCATCAACGCTGCCCCAAGCATTGTGCGGTGTAACGATCAGGTTAGGAATTGAGGCATCGCGCACTACATTTCCCTCTTTAGGAGGCTCCACGGTAAGAACATCCGTCGCAGCACCGGCAATTTTGCCTTCGCGTACGGACTGAGCCAAAGCAGC
>NZ_DFDO01000257.1:0-6684 GCF_002367915.1 Acinetobacter sp. UBA3025 | reverse complement strand
CTGGGGTTTTTATTCGGTTTTTATTCTAATTAAAATAGTCAGGATTAATTAAAAAATAAAAAAGAACCCGCATCAGGCAGGCTCTCTTCTAATATGAAATTGGGGAGGTTTTAGAAGTCGTAACGCATACCTAGAGAAAGACCTAGACTGTCTTCACCGCGTACGCCACCTACAGTATTGGTACGAGCTTGTGCCCAAGGGGTAAGGTTTGAGTTTTCATCATTTAATACAGTTGCTATGTTGCCATAAACGCGAACTGTTGGATCTAAACGGTGCTCAAGTCCGATTGTCAGTAAAGTTGCATTCGCATCATCGGCATCCACATCTCGGTGGAATACTTCACCACGGAATGAGGTTTTTGGTGCAAATTTATACTCACCGGCTATACCAAATACTTGTGCATCTGGGTTTGCTTCAGAATTATCGTGTTGAAGGAATTGGTATAAACCACCCAAGTTGAATTCAGGTGTGATTTTGTAAGCACCTGCGATACGGAAACCATCGCGCTCACCACGGGCAGCTTCTTCTTCATAGTGTTCATATGCAGCGGCGAAATCAACTTTACCTTCTTTATAGGTTAAAGCGAGGTCATAAGCCTTATCTTTATCTTTTTCACCATCCTTAGATGCATCCGGGCTGTTGGCTTCATGTAGGGAAAGTGCACCCAGAACATTAAATCCGTTGCCGAATTTTGGTGATTTATATTCAATTGTATTGGCATTACGTTCATCAAAACGCAGGTTGCCTACACGCGTGACGTTACGAACGTCACCAACCATATCACCAAAGAAGTTGACCGGGCCACGTGCTACTTTGAATGGACTGTCAAAACGGCCGATACGCGCTTGACCGAAATCACCTTTTAAACCAACAAAAGTATCACGAGTTGCAAATTCAACATCATCGTTTGCAGAACCACTTGCAAAGTTAATTTCCTGTTCGATTTGACCAAATACGGTCATACCATTTTCTAATTTTTGTTCAGCTTTAAAGCCTAGGCGTGAAGAGTTTGAAGAAAGACCTACTTCGTTATAATCCTGGCCATCATCCAGATAATCTAAAGAAACGTGTGCACGACCATACACTTTAACATCAGCAGCAGCTGCCATTACTGGTGTTAAAATTGTTGCCCCGATTGCTAATGCAGATAACGTTTTTTTCATGTGTTGCTCCAATAAAGACTTTTTTATTCATCGTCTTAAAAACAAGTTTCAGTATTGTTTTGAAACATCTACTGCTCTATTGGTGCCAAGTATTCATTACAAATAAGTCAATATGATTAAGGAAATATTTCAGAAATATTAAAGACAATCATTGTCTTATTTTTTATAGAATTGTGAGTGGGATAAGCAGGATTGATACAAATACAACTAGGCTCGGTGTTTGCTGTAAAACCTAAAAATAGGCTGGGTGACTTTTATTAATATTTTAGTGGCTTAATTCAAGGTGAAATACATCAGACATAAAAAATGGAGCCGAAGCTCCATTTTTAAGGATGAAGAATGAATTAAAGAGCAGCTTTAATTTTCTCTGCCAGTTGCTTGATTTTTTCCTGATCGCCCATTTGTGCAGCATGTTTGCCGAGGTTGTGCAAAGAAGTAGGTACCAGATGGAAATGGACATGCGGAACAGTCTGACCCGCCGCAGCGCCAGAGAGTTGCATCAGTACAATGCCATCTACACCTAAACCTTTTTCAATCGCTTTGGCAATTTTTTGCACCACCTGAATGGTATAGGCTGCAACTTCAGGATCCAGGTCAAGCAGGGTAATTGCAGGTGTTTTAGGAATGACCAGAGTATGACCATCGGCCTGTGGCATGATGTCCATAAATGCAAGAACTCGGTCATCTTCATACACTTTAATTGCTGGAAGTTCACCACGCAGAATTCGTGCAAAAATATTTTGGTCATCGTAAGTCATAAGTGCATTCCTTGAGCAGAATTGAATTGTATTATTTACAGTTCAATTCTTTCTGACGTTCTTTGATCGCGTCAAGACGTTGCTGCTCTTTTTCTGAAAATTTTGGCTTGGTTGTGTAGCAATTGTCATTAAACTTTGCTTTTGCTTCAGGATCCTTGAAACAGAAACCTTTTGATGCATAAATGACATCATGGTCATTTTTCAATTTCTTGCATTCCTGTTCAGATGCAAGAACCGATGTTGAAGCCCCAAACAAAGTTGCAGAACCGACGAGTGCTACAACAAATAACTTATTCATAAGAGTTTCCTCAGGTATCACTGCATGTGGCTAGTCTATAGTCACAATATTAGGTTTGTTTATTATTATTCAATGGCGAGATATTACTCAATGGTAATATTACTCCATGATTCATACATTTTTACAGCACTGGAAAAGTCACTATTTTTATCCGACAGATTGCTAGCGGCTTGCACTAGACTTTGACCTAAAGCAAGAAGTGGCACTGCCAGTTTGGCATCACGCGCAAGATCAAGTGCAATACCGGTATCTTTGGCCAAGAGAGGTAGGGCAAAGGTAACAGGGAAGCTACGGTTCAAAACACGCTGTGGTAAAACGGTTTCAGTCACATTGCTTTTGCCGCTTGATGCATTGATACAATCCAATGCTTCATTCAGGTCAACACCGTGCGCTTTCAGTGTAGTAAAGCCTTCTGCAGCCGCACACAGGTTTACAGCCAGTAACATATTATTTACCGCTTTTACCGCAAAGCCAGCACCTGATGTGCCCACATGCTTGATCAATTTGCCAAAAGCCTGCATTGCTGGCAGGGCTTTTGCAAAGCCTTCCGCATTACCGCCGACCATCACAGTCAATGTGCCATTTTCCGCACCAATGGTCTGGCCACTCACAGGCGCATCCAGGAAAATCACACCCTGTTCAGCCAGTGCTTCTTCTAAGCGTCGGGCAGCGTCAGGAACACCGCTGGTACAGTCTACCCAGATACTGCCAGCTTTAAGGCTGAGGCCTTGGACTAATGCTTCAACATCGGCACTGGTCGGCAGGCAGGAAAAAATAATATCTGCCTGAACTGCCTGTTCTAAAGCGACAGCTTGGGTGCCATATTCAGCAGCATGTTCTTCAGCCTTGGCAAAAGTACGGTTCCAGACATAAACTGTCTCAAAATGCTTGGGTAAATGCGCTGCCATGCGATAACCCATTGCGCCTAAACCAATAAATGCCACTGACTGAATCATGTCATACCCTCTGAATAAAATAATAAATACCTGAAAAATGCCGGCTCTTCCGGAATTAAGCATCTATCCGGGTTGAGCGTTGTGCCAGCCAGGTGGTCAATTTCGGCCAGAATGTATTGGCTGTTTTCTGATTGGACATCAGTCCAAGATGACCACCCGGGATAAGAGTAAACGTCTTATCGGTACTACTTGTCAATTCCATCAAAGGTTTAGCTGACTGTTCCGTAACAATCTGATCGGTTTTCCCAGCCCCGACCAGTAAGGAACAGTTAATATTTTTTAGGTCAATCGTTCGGCCGTTTAAAGTCATCGAGCCATTTTTTAAAGGATTTTGCAGCCATAAGTGCAGCACCATGTCCTGATTGATTCCACCCGGATAATCAATCATCTTGTTCAAAAAATTGCCCATAGTGGCATGTTCATAGACATCTTCAACATTTTCCAGGTTCATCAAAAACTGCTTCTGGCTTTTAAACCAGCCAATCGGATCAAGCAGCTTAAATCCCAAGGCATTGATGATGCCGGGCGAATGAATATATTCCTTAGGAATCAATCCTTGATGAATCGCCTGTTGCAGTGTTTTATTTTTGGAAATGAGCTTGTTGGTGGTGCTAAAAAGCTTGCCAACGCGACCGGATGCATAACTGTCAATCGGGCTACCCAGTACAATCAGGTTTTTAACATGTTCAGGGGAATGTAGCGCAGTATAAAGCGTGACAAAAATTCCAGCCATACTCCAGCCATGCAAGGAAATAAACTGACTGCCTGAATGCGAGCAGATTCGTTCAATAGCCTGAGGAATCGCGCCGTCGATAAAAGACAGGAAATTCAAGTGACGGTGTTTATAACGGAAACGTTTCCATTCCACTAAATAGACATCAAAACCGCTATGCTGAAAATGCTTGACTAGTGAACGGTAAGGATACAGATCATAAATATCCATATTGATCGCAAGAGGGGCAACAAAGACTAAGGGCTCACGGTACTTTTTTTCAGGTGCTGCATAATAGCGAATTTTGCAGAACTCAGTCGCAGCAATATATTCAAAGGGCGTTTTTTGCGAAAGAATCAGGGAAGACGAGTTAAATAACCGTGCATTCAGGTGTTTTAATTTTTTCTTCTGACGTTGAATATTTTGTTTTAACTGAATCATGTAAATAATTTATCCGTATACAAAGGAGAATTGGTCGAAGTCTAAGCAATAATTGCTTATTATGCCTTGACCTGAAATAGCTTAGACGCTCAAAATGTTGGCAATTTTTTACAAAAGGCAGCCTTTGGGCTGAAGTAAAGTGATGAGCCAGCAAGACGATTTTAACTATCAATTAGAAACTTTAGCCATCCGTACCGGTCACACCCGCAGCTTTGAGGGTGAGCATGGTGAACCGATTTTTCTAACATCGTCATTTGTTTATGAAAATGCGGCTGAAGCTGCAGCAAAATTTTCAGGCCAGGAGCCGGGTAATATTTACTCTCGCTTTACCAATCCAACTGTTGCCATGTTTGAAAAGCGTCTGGCTGCTTTAGAAGGCGCAGAACGCGCTGTTGCGACCAGCTCTGGTATGGCTGCAATTATGGCTGTGGTGATGGCTTACCTGAAAGCAGGTGATCATGTCATCTGTTCACGCGCCGTATTTGGTTCAACAGTTTCTTTATTTGAAAAATACGTGGCTAAATTTGGTGTCGCAGTTGAGTTTGTCGACTTGACTGATCTGGATGCATGGAAAAATGCCATCAAGCCAGAAACCAAATTACTCTTTGTTGAATCTCCGTCAAACCCATTGGCTGAAGTGGCAGATATTCAGGCTTTGGCAGATATTGCGCATGCCAATGATGCATTGCTCGCGATTGACAACAGCTTCTGTACACCAGTGTTACAACAACCACTCAAATTTGGTGCAGACTTAGTCGTATATTCTGCGACTAAATATCTGGATGGCCAAGGCCGTGCACTCGGTGGCGCTGTAGTAGGTAACCACAAACTGCTTGAAGAAATCTTCGGTTATGTACGTACCACTGGTCCTTCTATGAGCCCGTTCAATGCCTGGGTATTCCTGAAAGGTCTAGAAACTTTACGTTTACGTATGCGTGAACATTCTGCCAATGCACAAAAACTGGCAGAATTCTTAAATGCACATCCGAAAGTAGAAAAAGTTTACTATGCAGGTTTGCCTGAGCATATCGGTCATGAACTGGCTGCAAAACAACAAACCGGTTTCGGTGGTATCGTATCTTTCGAAGTGAAAGGCGGTCGTGAAGGTGCCTGGAAAGTGATTGACAATACCCAGTTCATTTCAATCACCGGTAACCTGGGTGATGTGAAATCAACCATTACTCATCCGGCAACAACCACGCATGGTAAATTGTCTCCAGAAGCCAAAGCAGCAGCGGGTATTCGTGAAGGTTTAATTCGCGTTTCTGTTGGTTTGGAAGAGATTGATGATATTATTCGCGACATTAAACGCGGTTTAGATCTAATCTAATTTTATAAATATATGTTCGGAGATCTTTATGAACATTAATATGTTGATGCAGCAAGCACAGCGCATGCAAAAAGAAGTCGAAAACAACATGAAAAAAGCCAAAGAAGAGCTTGCGCAAACTGAAGTGCATGCTGAGGCTGGTGGCGGTCTGGTGAAAGTTACCATGACTTGCCGCAATGTGGTGAAACGTATCGAAATCAATCCTGAACTGTTACAGGACGATCCAGATATGATCGAAGATCTGATTGCAGCAGCGATGAATGATGCAGCGCGTCAAGCAGAAGCGATCTCTGAAGAGAAAATGAAATCTGCAAACTCAGGTATGGGCTTACCACCTGGTCTGGCTGGTTTATTCTAAGGAAGTATGCGCAATGTTTAGTGATCGTTTTGATCAACTGGTTCAAGCATTACGCATTTTGCCAAGCGTTGGGCCGAAATCGGCCCAGCGTATGGCTTTGCATTTAATCATGAAAAATCGTGAAGGGGCGATCGGTCTGGCACATGCCTTAACTGAAGCAACCGATCACATTCATGAATGCTCGATCTGCCATTCATTGACAGAAGATGAAGTCTGTAATATCTGTACCTCACTTGAGCGTGATGATGAACTGCTTTGTGTCGTGGAATCACCGGCAGATGTCATGGCAATTGAGCAAAGCGGCAGTTTCCGCGGTAAATATCATGTTCTGGGCGGCCATCTGTCACCTCTAGATGGAATCGGGCCTGAAGAAATCGGTATTCCCTATTTACTGCAACGCTTAAGTCAGGGACAGATCAAGGAAGTGATTCTGGCTACCAATGCGACTGTTGAAGGACAAGCAACCGCACATTATCTGGTTGAAGCCAGTAAACATTTACCGGTGCAAATGACGCGTATCGCTCAAGGGGTGCCTCAAGGCGGAGAACTGGAGTATGTCGATAGTCATACATTGAGTCAGGCAGTGCATAACCGGATGCGAATTAAGTGAAATATTAATTATATTCTCTTAATATAAAAAATATATTATTAAAAATATAAACTAGATA
>NZ_DFDO01000267.1:0-3838 GCF_002367915.1 Acinetobacter sp. UBA3025 | reverse complement strand
ATCAATATGTGGCCGGATATTTTCTCGATCACAGCATTGAATTAAATAACGCTGAATTTCTGCCCCTTGCGGAAAGACACGTGACCAGTTGGGATTTTTAATAAACGAGAAAGAATATAAATGTGATGGTACATCACAGGCGACGCCGGGATAGGTATTATCCCGCCATGTTCCGCCTACTTCTGCGGCACGTTCAATGATTTTAAAATCGTGAATGCCCTGCTGTTTAAGACGGATCGCCATTCCTAGGCCACCAAAACCGCTGCCTACAATTAAAATCTTGCTGCGCTGTCCTTGAGCTTGCATTATTTTTCTCCTTTTTTAAGGCATCATGGGCTGGATTTTTTGATTCGCCGGATACTGCTCTGGATGCTGGCTAAACTGATTAATTAGCTGCACAACTTCTGCTGGCGCTTCAATATGAATCGCATGTCCCGAAGAAATTTCGATATAACGGCTATTCTGAATCGAAGCAAAGAGTAATTTTGCTTGCGCTAAAGGCACCATACGATCTTCACGACAGGCCACGATCAAGGTCTCAGCAGAGATGTCCGGCAAAATGGCGGTGATATCAATGCGATAATTCAGTTCACGCTGTTTAGCTGCATCTTGAGAAGGTTTGACGAAACGTGCCAGATCAAGCACCTGTTTTTCACTACGAGCTGACAGATAGTCATCGCTATATAGGCAATAATTTACAAAATGTGGCAAAGCCGCAGATTGATCATTAAATAACTGTTGCCAGATCGTGGTTCGCAGTTGTTGGACTGAACTGGTTTTTGCCCAACCGGCTAACAGAATCAAACGTGCCACACGTTGTTTAAGACTCGCGGCTACTTGTGCAGCAATCACGGCACCAAGTGAATAACCTACCACAGTAATTGTTTCACCTTCTGCAACTGCATGCTGGATCAGTGCTTCAACTTGCTGGCTAAAATCAGTCACTGCTAGATCGGCTTTATCTGGGGTATGCAAATCAATCGATAAAACCCGCTGATGAATACCGAGCATGGGGAAAATATAACTGAAATGTTTGTCGGTATTTCCACCTGTGCCATGAATCAGAATAATGGTGGGATATGAAGATTTCTGTCCGACTTCATGATAAGTGAGTTGTTGATCACCATAAGGACATTGTCGTGTAATCGTGTCTAAATCCATATAGACTCCTGATCTTGTTGTTTTATGGCCGATGCAATACTAAAAAGCACCCATCGATATTGAATTTTGTGCAGGATGAAAAAGTAGTAAGAAAAAAAAGACCCACGATCGAGAGATTGATCGTGGGTAAAAGGATTAATCGAATTTAAACTCTTCTGGTGTAAGCAAGAACAGGCTCTCACCACCGGCCTGAATATTGGCAACGTGAGTTGAAGTTCTTGGCAGAATGCGTGCAAAGAAGAATTGCGCAGTTTTGATCTTTGCTGCATAGAACGGATCAGTATTGCCTTCTTCAATTTTTTGCTGCGCCGTAATCGCCATTTTCAGCCATAAATACGAAGACACCACATAACCAGAGAAGTATAAGTAATCGACTGATGCCGCACCGATTTCATTTGCAGACTGTTGTGCCTGAGCCTGAATCGTTTTGGTTAATTCTAGCCATTGCTCAGTCAACTGACTCACTTGTGCCACTTGCTGGTTAAACTGGGCATGTTGCTGATGTTCTTTTACAAAACCTTGGATTTCATCAGTTAAGGCAGTCAACAAACCTAGTTTTGAACCTAGTACTTTACGTGCCAGTAAGTCGATTGATTGAATTTCAGTAGTGCCTTCATAGAGGCTGGCAATACGTGCATCACGGGCAATCTGTTCCATGCCATGTTCAGCAATATAGCCGTGTCCACCAAAAACCTGCATACCATGTTTGGCCGCTTCTACACCTGTTTCGGTCATTAATGCTTTAGCAATTGGGGTTAATAATGCCAGACGATCTTCTGCGGCTTTCTTCTCTTCAGGATTATCTGTTGCTTCAACAATATCAGCATAAGTCGCCAGATAATAAGCCAAGGCACGTGAACCTTCAGCAAATACTTTCTGAGTCAGTAGCATATTACGCACTGCCGGATGCACAATGATTGGATCCGCAGGCAGGTTTGGCTCTTTCGCACCTTCGAGTGAACGCATGGCCAGACGGTCTTTGGCATAAGCCAATGCGCCTTGATAAGAAGATTCAGCTGCAGCAAGACCTTGAATCGCCGTTCCAATACGTGCAGAGTTCATGAAAGTAAACATGCAGTTCAAGCCGCGGTTTTCAGGCCCGATCAGGAAACCTTTGGCATTATCAAAATTCAGTACACAGGTCGCATTGCCATGAATACCCATCTTGTGTTCAATCGCGCTACACACCACGCCATTGCGTGAAGCCACATTTCCAGCTTCATCCAGATTGTATTTAGGTACGATAAACAGCGAAATACCTTTGGTGCCGGCAGGCGCATCCGGTAAACGTGCTAGTACGATATGTACGATATTTTCAGCCAGGTCATGCTCACCTGCAGAAATAAAGATTTTCTCACCACTGATGCTGTAGCTGCCATCTTCATTTGGCACCGCTTTGGTACGGATTAGGCCCAGATCAGAACCGGCATGTGATTCAGTTAAACACATGGTTCCGGTCCAGCGTCCTGCAATTAAAGGCACCAGGAATTTCTGTTTTTGTTCATCACTACCGTGATGTTCTAAAGTACGCATCGCACCATGAGACAGGCCTGGGTACATACCCCAAGACCAGTTGGTCGCCGTAATAATTTCAGAAATGGCAATACGGTATAAGGTCGGGAAGCCTTGGCCACCATATTTTTCATCGCCAGTTAATGAGGTAAAGCCGAGTTCTACATATTTGTCATAAGCCGCTTTAAAACCATCCGGTGTAGTTACGACGCCATCCTGCAAACGGCAGCCTTGCTGGTCGCCTGTCGCATTAATCGGTAGAAGTTCGTTTTGGCAAAAGTCCGCAGCGACTTCCAGATATTGTTCCATAATATCCATAGAAACTTTGTCTGCGAACTTTGCATAGCCTTCGTATTTCTGTTCAACATTGAGCAGATCTTTCAGCACAAACTTCATGTCTTTTAATGGCGCAATATAATTTCTCATCGTAATTCCCTTGTATGAGTTCTAATTTGTGTATTTATGACAATTAATTTCATAATACGAAATTATGTTTTAGGTCGAATATAATATAAGTTCATGGATAAAATCTAGTCATGACATAAAAAATCACATTTAAAAAATTAAAACTTTGGTATAAAAAAGCCATTCGGTAATGAATGACTTTTTATTAAATGATCAAAATAAATCGATCTAGCGCGGGAAAAACTGAGCCAAACGTTGCTGAACTATCTGTTCTGCTTCTTGCATGATATTGTCAATCAGCGTTTGACAGGTTGGAATGTCATGGATTAACCCCATCACTTGACCTGCTGTCAGTACACCTGCATCTACATCGCCATTTTCCAAAGCCAGCTTGCCTTTTAAGCCACTGACATAAGGGCGAATCTGTTCAAATTCCAGATTTGGATCTTCACCCATTTTAACGACAAGATCAGATACTGCATTCTTCGCAACACGCGCAGTATTTCTGAACTGACGGTAAAGAAGATGCGTTGCCCTTTCATCATTGTCGACATAAAACTGCTTGATATTAGGATGGATCGGCGCTTCTTGAGTAGCACAAAAGCGTGTTCCCATATTGATTCCTTCAGCACCTAAAGCAAGTGCTGCCACCAGACCACGTCCATCAGCAAAACCACCACTAGCCACAATCGGTACGCTAAGCTGATCAGCAGCTGCTGGAATTAAGATAAGCACAGGAATATCATCTTCACCCGGATGG
>NZ_DFDO01000045.1:2489-3478 GCF_002367915.1 Acinetobacter sp. UBA3025 | reverse complement strand
AAATTAATAGTCTTATCCTCTCTAGCAGGATAAATCACATCAGCAGTATCTTGAAATATTTGCCTACAACTATGAACAGCATTTGACCAATCCTCTGAATTTTCGGACGTTAAATTCTCATAAACAGATGCAAATTTTTGTGCTGATAATGGTACTAAATCTCCAATTTTTCCGTCTACAAACTTTATTGTTCTAGAAAAAATATCTGACGTAATTTTTGAATATTTTAGCTCATAATATTTATTAGACGCATATTCGTATACAAAAGGTTGTCGTTTAATTAGAAATTGAGAGTTCGTGCTAATACCATCTCTTAAACTCTTTCTTTCTAAAAAATTACTAGGGCGTGGCCTCATTTGAAGAATTGGTTTTAAATACTTATAATCCTCTTTTAAGCTCTTTTCATTTCTATATTTTTTCAATGGCACGTACTCTTCTCACTGATGATATTTGGCAGCAAATCCAGGATACTATGCGATTACATGGTTGTTACTGTTCAAAAAACAGTAGAAATATCATGGAAGCCATCTTATGGAAACTGCGCACAGGCGCCATATGGCGCGATATTCCTCAAGAATTTTGCCCTTGGCAAACTGCTTACAATCGCTTTAATCGCTGGGCAAGTAAGGGATTATGGGATAAATTTTTTTTAGATTACGAGGCGTCTTGGATCAAGAATGGGTATTCATTGACAGAAGCTACATACGCGTGCATCAACATGCAAGTGGAGCTCGGTATGGTTTCGAAAGAGCAATTGGACAATCACGCGGTGGACAAACAACAAAAATACATCTTGCAACCGACGCGAATGGATTACCGATTGATTTTAAAATCACTGGGGGTGACGTCCACGACAGTCAAGTTGCAAAACAACTGACTGATATTGTAGGCGAGGCAACATATTTCATTGCTGACAAGGGATATGATGCTGAGCACATTCGAATATGTGCTAAGAACAAGAATATGATTCCTATTATTCCATTGAGATC
>NZ_DFDO01000045.1:0-2359 GCF_002367915.1 Acinetobacter sp. UBA3025 | reverse complement strand
GAGATCGAATAAAGAATTTGATAAATATCTATATAAATTAAGATATTTAGTTGAAAACGCTTTTGTGAGATCAAAACATTTCCGTGCTATTGCAAACTCGATTTGATAAACTAGCACGCAATCATAAATCTATGCGTATAGCCTGCATATTTATTTGGTGCAAAGCCAAATGAGGACACGCCTTAATAATTTCTTCACTTAATTTTAAAGCTTCATACAATGATTCTTGATTAACTTGCAATGTTCTAATTCCAAAGCATTATTGTAGTTATTCTCTTATATAATTTAGTTCTTATTAAATTTCAATTAGTGAATTTCTTTCATCTTAACCTTAGAAAATATCAGTATATCAGATCTTTACTATCTAATTAAATCGTTAAAATATAGGGTTTAGATTTAAACCCATATAACTATGTCAAACAAACTTGAACGTCAGAAATTGACTCTCCCAGCAGGTCATGACAAGCTTCTGCTTCACTCCTGCTGTGCACCATGCTCGGGTGAAGTGATGGAAACCCTAATTGAATCAGGCATCGACTTTTCGATCTTTTTTTATAATCCCAATATTCACCCTGTCAAGGAATATGAAATCCGTAAGGAAGAAAATATTCGCTTTGCAGAAAAACATAATATTCCTTTTATTGACTGTGATTACGATACAGACAATTGGTTTGCACGTGCCAAAGGCATGGAAAATGAGCCAGAGAAAGGTATTCGCTGTACCATGTGTTTTGATATGCGCTTTGAACGGACTGCCCTTTATGCAGCTGAAAATGGCTTCAGCCTAATTAGTAGCTCATTGGGTATTTCTCGTTGGAAAGATATGAAGCAGATCAATGATTGTGGGCATCGTTCTGCTTCACATTATGAAGGTATCACCTATTGGGACTACAACTGGCGTAAAAATGGTGGTGCTGTTCGTATGCTTGAAATCAGCAAGAAGGAAGAATTCTACCAACAAGAATATTGTGGCTGTGTATACTCCTTACGTGATACCAACCGTTGGCGTATGAGCCAAGGTCGTGATCGCATCAAATTGGGCGTGAAATTTTATTCGAATGCCATGGATGATGAAAGCTAAGCTTCAGTCGCCAGATACCAATTTTTCCAGGAACTGGTTCCACGGACTTCAATGGGTACAGTTGGAATCAGTTTTTCTTTTAGAACGTCAGTCTGTCCCACGGCTTTGGCAAGTCGGGCTTTCACAGAATGAATGCATTCACGATCTCCAAACTCACAGCGATCCAATGTCGTACCACCACAAGGACCATTCGCCAATCCTTTGGGGCAAGTTTCAGGGCAAATATATAAAGTATCTCCTAACCTACATTGACCACAACTTTCACAACCCACAACCCCTTGCTTAGAGATAAATTCAGTTTTTAACAATGCTTTTGCTGCAGGAGTATTTTCCCAGAGTGAGGCTTTAAAAATAAAATGCCCCACACCTTTGGCAATTTTGGACTCAAATAGAGCCTTGTGCATGAAATGCAATTGCTGATATTTAATAAGCTGGCTAGAGGATGGTTGGCGGGAATAATAAGCTAATTCTGGCACGAGTTCCTTTTTAGTCTCCACTTGCCACAGTGCATTCCAGAGTGCTTCGAGTTCCTGTAAACCATAATGTCGATATTGTTCAATATATTTTTCTAAAAGCTTTTGCTCTTCAGGCTTATGGCATGCTGAAAGATGCACACCTGCAAAACCCAAATACTTACACATCAATATTTGTATAGCACAACGTTTATAAGCATTCTCAGTTCGTCCATCCTGTTTTTCCTGAGCCAACACTCGTAACATGTGTGGTGTAATCACAATTCCTGCGATCTTATGTTTCACCATAAAACTGGCACGTGCCAAACTAAGTGGCATAACACAAGCAAGTATATTTTGTGGGTATCGATGACGATTTAAAAAAGCCTTGGCTTGTTTTAAAGCCTCCATATCGTAACCCAATTGGGTAACGATAAAGTCTGCTCCTGCTTTAATCTTTTTGTGAAGTTTTAAATATTGTGCATCACGTTCAGCTTCAGCATATTTGAAGGGATTAAAAGCTACACCAATATGAAATCCACCATAACACTTTGCGGCCATGACCGCATTTACAGACTCTAAATATCGGGTGCGATTCGTTCCATCTTGACCATTTGTATGCCCTTTTAACTTATCACCTGTGAGAAGCAGTAAATTTTTTTGTCCCGAAGCTTGAGTTAATTTTAAGAAGGTCTCAAAATCAGTAATATCCCGACCTTTCCCTGAATAATGGATGATTTTTTCCACTGATGAAGGAAATGTCTTCGCACATTCAAGTGGTGGCAAATCACTATCGGCATGCACTCGATCTGCCAAAGTGATCGCA
>NZ_DFDO01000197.1:0-10256 GCF_002367915.1 Acinetobacter sp. UBA3025 | reverse complement strand
ATATTTTTATCCGGTCGATAGAAAAAACTTATAGAGATTTTTTGATCTCTTTAGGCATTATCAAAAATTTAAATACTAAAAACGGAGCTTAAGCTCCGTTTCTGTTAAATGTCCTTTATATCTTTTAGATTAACTAATCTGTTATAGAAATCAGTTAATTAAAAAAATATAAATGACTTCAATTAACTTTTAGTCAGTTAACGTACTACTCGAGCTTGAGACTCATGATGTACATCACGTCGACCCAATTTTGTACCAGTATAGATCAGATACAAGGCAGACAAACCAACCAATACATAAATAATTCGAGATAGTGCACTCATTTCACCAAAGATGGCAGCGACTAAATCAAAGTTAAACGCACCAACTAGACCCCAGTTGATGCCACCAATAATCGCTAAAGCATAAGCAATCCAGTCAAGCGTATTTAGTCTCATCATTTTTCTCCTGCTCTTCTTTGAGTTTATTTAAGGAACAGGTCAAGTATGAGAACGAAATCGGAATTAATATGTTGCTTTGATGCTAAAAACTCAATTGCTGTGTTGAATTCCTGTCATCTTATAATTCTCAATTTTAACAAAGTTAATTTTATTTGAATAAATCGCGATTAAGGTAATTAAAAGTTTTTCATGTTGCTCGATAGTATCTTTGTTTTATATAGCCATTGGATAATTTATTCCCTAAGAAATTATTTCATTTTTTCTTAAAATTTTATAAATACTCATTTTAATATCAATATATTAGAAAAATTAATTTCCTTAATGAGTCAATTTTTAGCTTTTTCCTATGATAATAAAAAAGCCGATGAGATCACCGGCTTTTTTTATATCTTTTATTTAAGCAGCACGTGCTTTGGCCATTAAGGCTTCAATATCTTCCACGGTTTTCACAACTTTTGCAGTTAACACCAACGGGCCATTTTTGGTAGCAACCACATCATCTTCAATCCGGATTCCGATACCACGCCATTTAACATCTACAGTTTCATCATCTGGCGCAATGTAAAGACCTGGCTCAACTGTCACGACCATACCTTCTTCATATGCACGCCATTCACCGTTGGCTTTATAAGTACCTACATCATGTACATCCATACCGAGCCAATGTCCAGTACCGTGCATATAGAACTGGCGGAAACTTTCCGTCTGGATAATTTCTTCAAGATCTCCCTGCATAATCCCCAGATCAAGTAAACCTTGAACCAGAATGCGAACCGCCACATTATGCGGCTCTTTATAAGAGTTCCCGATTTGAACTGCATTGATGGCAGCAATCTGTGCGTCCAATACGACATTATATAACGCTTTTTGTTCCGGACTGAATTTACCATTCACCGGGAAAGTACGGGTAATGTCCGAAGCATAAAACTGATATTCACAGGCAGCATCAATCAGAACCAGATCACCATCTTTCAGCTCTTTATCATTTTCCACATAATGCAGAATACAGGTATTTTCACCGCCACCGACAATACTGTTGTAGGATGGTACACAGCCATTTTTACCAAAGACATAATTCAGTTCAGCTTCTAAAGCATATTCCATCATGCCTGGACGAATTTTCTGCATAGCCAGTGTATGCGCTTCTGCAGAAATATCAGATGCAAGCTGCATCAGTTCAATTTCATTTTCATCTTTATGCAGACGCATTTCATCAATGATACGATCCAGCTGCATGATCTGTGCCGGTGCAGAAGTACCACGGCGGCTTTCACCACTGGCTGTTACGATCCATTTGGCTACACGTGCATCAAATTCGGCATTGTGTCCAATCCGGTAGAAAAGCTTGTCTTTGTTCTGAAGCTTGGTGAGGATTTCCTCATCCAGTAGATCAATCGCATAAGCTTCGTCTGCTTCATAATCATCAACGGCGCCATCTACTCCGGCACGGTAGCCGTTCCAGATTTCCATTTCACGATCACGTTCACGGCAGAACAGGCTATAGGTATAGCCTTCTTCTTCAGTATCGAAAGTTTCAATGACTGCAACTGCTTCAGGCTCAGCAAATCCGGTCAGGTAAAAGAAACTGCTGTCCGCGCGGTATTTATAATCTGCATCACGGTTACGCAGGGCAACCGGGCTGGTTGCAATAATCGCGATACTACGTAATCCCATTTCCCCTGCGAGGATGTCACGACGTTCCTGAAAATCGGCTTGAGTCAGTTTCTTCATTACACCTTACTTCTTATCAATTGCTACTGTTATTTAAAATTTGGTCCTGAAAACAGGTCAGATTAATTTACTATCATCATGAGAAGGATCAGCAAAAAATATGCCGGTTTTCAGAACCGTTTTTTAATTTGTGTTTAGAACCGCTTGAACTTAACTCGGACGTTTCGGCGAGAAAATTTCAACTACAGATTGCGCTTCAGTCGCAGAAGCTGGAGCTGGTGCTTTTTGCGTGAATTTCTGCAATAAAGGTGTTTCTTCAACCTCTACTTTTTTACGGCCGACGGACAGGCTTACCGGAATCAGACGAACAAACTCATACAGCTCCTGATAGCTTTCTTCGCCTTCGGCATCGTCATCAGAATCTTCAAACTCGACTGCTGCAACATCTTGTAAATGTTCAATCAGTTCCATTTCATCATTGCGGATATGCCCTGAAGCCAGACCGAAACCAAGCACTACGCCTGCACACCAGTCAGCCAGTGCCTGAACGCGTTCAGCCAAGCTATGCTCATCATCTGGTAGTAATGGCAGATAATCCAGCTCATCTTCAGACAGCGCATGAAATATGTCTTCTGCCTCACCCGTTAACAATTCTAATGCTTCAGGGTTCAGTTCAGGAACATCTAGCGTTTCTAGAATCTGTACCCATTCATCATTTGAAGGTGCCTGAGTGACACAGACAATTCCGGTAAGCAAACCATGCAGTTCGCTTGGGCTAGAAATTTCTTCAATTGAGGAAAAATTGCGGTACCATTCTGACCAACCTGAAATATCGTCTTGCATTCGTTTATCCAATCTCTATACTGCTTTATATATTACCTTTGTTTGCAACACTGTGCGACCTCGATATGTTAGAAGAATTACAGCGTCTACAAGTGCATATTGGCGTTTTAAAAACGCGACTTGCACAACTTGAAAGTGAGAATACCAGTTTACGTGAGAAGCAAGAGGCTTCAAGCGTGCAACATGAAACTCAAATTGAACAAAAAAATAGCTTTATTGCGCAAAAACAACAAGAAATCCAGAATCTCAATCAGCAACTGACAGAATCACGTAACCAGTTTCAGCATTTAAACCAGGATGCTACAGCACTGGCAGATCGTTATAGCCGTCTGGAAAAAAGTTGTACTGATCTTAAGAACCGTTTTCAGGAAATTCTGGCTGAACGCAATGAGTTACGCGTGCTGAAAGAAAAGTTATTGCTGGAACAGCGTCATGCCCAGCAGGAAATTCAGCGGCTGAATCAGGAATCTGAACGTCTTACCCAGAAAAATGAAAATGCCAAAGCTAAAGTTGAAGCCATTATTCAACGTCTGGCAATTTTGGGAACAGCCCAGGATCAAAATGCACAGGAAATTCAGCAATTGGCCCATCCTACTGAAGTGACTGAGGAAGCTTCATCATGAGTGAACAAATCGCAATCGACTTAAAGGTATTGGGTCACAGTTTCCGTCTGGCCTCCACTGCGGATCAGCAGGATGAACTACAACGTGCAGCGCAATTACTCAATGAAAAATACGATGAATTTCGCCGTAAAGCCCCTCGTATGGAACCAAGTAAACTGATCATTATGGTGGCACTGGAACTGATGCAGGAAGTATTGACGATGAATAAATCCCTGCAACAATATGCTCACTGCGAACGTTTGTTACAAACTATTTTGGAAGAAGTTGAAGAACTAACTGAATAATCGAGTTTTTTGTATAAACTTCGGTCGTTCGACTAAACTGTTTACAGTTCACGAACAGCATAGAGTTGCCACATCAGCATTATCGTTTATACTTAGTCTAACTCTGAGATGTTCGCCAGCGGGTCAGATTCCCCTGAGCCGATATTTAAATCTTAGGATTGAGTTCTGCATATTTAGAGTGTATGCCCATCCGGTATGGGAAACCCAGCAAGTATGCGTCTCGTCCACCTTGAACTTTAGGGTTCAAGGGTAATGACATGCAGCGGCATCCTCGGAGTGCTTCTATTTTTCTCAAAATATTTCATTATTTATCTTCTTTTCTAAATCTTAAATTCATTGCATTTTTCTTGGTTTAGCGTCCTATACTCGTACCTTTTTCGTCTTTTAAAAAATTGCCTAGATCTAAATATAGTTCGATTAATTCATCATAAATGTTTCATTATTTTTAAAATTTAATCAAAAATTCATACTGATGCCTATAATACTCGCTATGTTGCTACCCTCTATTTAAGCTATGGCATTTTATTAATCTAATGCCCTAAAATCCTGAAGACCATATTTATGACGACGATGAATCTTTCCGAACTTCGCAAACAGCTACGTAAACAGCGCCGTCAACTCTCTCGATTTACCCAGAAACAGACTCAACAACGTATCCTGAATATGATTCGGACTTTGCCAGAATTTCATGCAAGCAAATCTGTTGGGGTTTATCTGGATGCTTTCGGTGAGGTTCGGACTCAGGCGCTGATTGAATACTGCTTTAAGCATCATAAAAGGGTTTATCTCCCCAATATTTGCAATATGAACCAGCAGCTCACATGGGTAGAAATCAGTCAAAATCAATATCGTTCCCAGCGTTTTGCTCATCATCGGTTGGGAATGCGTGAACCCATGGCTACACGTGGTCTGCATGCCTCAAAACTGGATCTTTTAGTTATGCCACTATTAGCCTGTGATCAATATGGCACCCGAATTGGTATGGGGGGCGGTTATTATGATCGTACGCTGGCAACAGCACCGCACCGTCCTTTTCGTCTGGGGTTAGCACATGACTTTCAGCTGATCCCACAGCCTTTAACCCGAGAAGTTTGGGACCAGCCTCTAGATGCCCTGCTTACGCCTACACTTTTACAACGTTTTAAGCGTTAAACAATGTATTTCCAAATACATAAGTACTTTAAAATCACATAATTAGTCATTTTTTATACAATTTAGTCGCTATAGCCCTTGTAATTTTTAAATTACCCATCACTATTAAAAACATGGCAACACCGTTGTCACTCATTAGGAGTGCCCATGTCTGAAATTATTATGAATCAAGAAACCTTAGAGCCTCAGGTTCCAAGTGTATTACCACTTTTGGCGCTACGTGATGTGGTGGTGTATCCACACATGCAAATTGCGCTATTTGTCGGTCGTGAAAAATCGATCAATGCAGTTGATGTGGCTCGTAACAGTGACAATCTAGTATTTGTAGTTGCGCAAAAAGATTCGCTTACAGAAGAAATTGATCACGACAACTTATATCAATACGGTACTGTCGCGAAGATTGTGCAAGTTGTGAATCACGAAAATGATGAAAACTGTATTAAAGTCCTGATTGAGGGACTGTATCGTGCCAAGCTCAAAACCATCATTGATGAAAATGAGTATTTGACTGCTGAGCATGAACTTAGCCCAATGACTGTGTCAGTCGATGAAACAACTCAAGCTACGCGCTTGCAGGAGCTGCGTGCCCTGTTCGCTCAGTATGCTGAAGCAAAACTTCGTAATGCTCGTGAGCTGATTGCAGCTGCGAATAAAATCGAAGACTTGTTGCAACTGTTATTCTTCGTAGCGACCCGTGTTCCTTTGAATATCGAAGTGAAACAGAAATTCCTGGAATATGACGAGTTCGATGCACATTTAACTGAGTTGATGACTTACCTATTGCAACAGTCTGAAGAACAGCAAATTGAACAGACTTTGCATGACTCGGTTAAACGCCAGATGGAAAAAAACCAGCGCGAATACTTCCTGAATGAAAAAATGAAAGTCATTCAGCGCGAGCTTTCCGATATGAATGGCGGTGCGGAAGATGACGTTGCGGAAATCGAAAAACGTCTGGCTGAAGCTGATCTGCCTGAGCATGTGCGTAAAAAAGCGGAATCTGAGTTCCGTAAACTCAAAGCAATGCAACCAGCCTCTAGCGAAGCTGCGGTAGTTCGCAACTATCTGGAAGTGATTCTAGATACGCCATGGAACAAAGCCAGCAAAGTTAGCATTAACTTGAATAAAGCTCAGGAAATCCTGGATGCCGATCACTATGGTCTGGACGATGTCAAAGACCGTATTGTGGAATATCTGGCGGTTCAGTCTCGCGTGAAAAAATTACGCGGTCCAATCCTGTGTCTAGTTGGTCCTCCAGGTGTAGGTAAAACTTCCTTGGGTGAATCGATTGCCAAAGCGACTGGCCGTGAGTTTGTCCGTATGGCCCTAGGTGGTGTACGTGACGAAGCAGAAATTCGTGGTCACCGTCGTACCTACATTGGTGCGATGCCAGGTAAGATCGTGCAGTCATTGACCAAAGTTGGCGTGAAAAACCCGCTGTTCTTGCTCGATGAGATTGACAAGATGGCTCAAGACTACCGCGGTGATCCAGCTTCTGCGATGCTTGAAGTACTTGATCCATCACAGAACAACAAGTTCAATGATCACTATCTTGATTTGGACCTTGACCTGTCAGAAGTGATGTTCATCTGTACTGCCAATAGCATGAATATTCCTGAAGCCCTCTTGGACCGTATGGAAGTGATTCGTCTGCCTGGCTATACCGAAGAAGAGAAAGTTAACATTGCTGACCGTTACCTTGTTCCTAAAGCAATCAAGAACAATGGTTTACGTGCTAAAGAGTTGACTGTGCATGAAGAAGCGATTCGTGACATCGTGCGTCGTTATACTCGTGAAGCCGGTGTTCGTAACCTTGAACGTGAAGTGTCTAAAATTGCACGTAAGGTAGTGAAAGAAGCAGTTAGCAAGAAAGCTAAAAATCTTCAGGTTGAAGTGAATGCGGGTAATCTTCCAGATTACTTAGGTCCACACAAATTTGACTACGGTATGGCGGAAGAAGAGGCTCAAATCGGCCGTGTAAATGGCTTGGCTTGGACTTCAGTGGGTGGTGAGTTACTGACTATTGAAGTTGCAGCAGTACCTGGTAAAGGTAAATTCATTACCACCGGTTCACTTGGTGATGTAATGAAAGAATCGATTACCGCTGCCATGACTGTCGTTCGTACCCGTGCGGCTGAATTAGGTATCGAAGCTTCCCGCTTTGAAGAAACTGATGTGCACGTGCATTTACCAGAAGGTGCGACTCCGAAAGATGGCCCATCTGCAGGTTTGGCACTGACGACTGCTCTAGTGTCTGCATTCACCGGTATCGCGATTCGTCCAGATATTGCGATGACAGGTGAAACCAGCTTAAGTGGCCGTGCAATGCGTATCGGTGGCCTGAAAGAGAAACTGCTTGCTGCGCACCGTGGTGGCATTAAACTGGTGTTCATTCCACAGGAAAACGTTCGCGACCTTGCGGAAATTCCTGAGAGTGTAAAAGAAGGCCTAGAAATCAAAGCTGTGAAATCGATTGATGAGATTTTACCTCTGGCTTTGATCGATATGCCGAAAGCACTGGTGAAACCACCAATTGTGAAAGCAAGTGAAGAAGCTAAAGCTGCACGTCATTAAGACCTAAAGGCTTTGAAAAACACCCTGCTCTGGCAGGGTGTTTTTGTATTTAGGCGAGGATAATTTTAAAGACGAATCACCATATCGACCAAGCCATTCACGACCTGAGCCATCTTGGTCAGATCCAGTTTATCTAAGGTATCCTGCTCGGTATTGTAGTAAGGATTACGATAATGCGCTGTATCTGTAATCAGCATGGTTGAATAGTTAAACTTGGCATAATTCAGATAGCCAGAAAAATTCATGTCTTGAGCGAACGCCGGACTAATAAAACGCTGACAATCCAGACGCTTGAAACGTTGCATGGACGTACAGTAATCTCCTGTCAAACTGGCTGATGCCAAATGTCCAATCACAGCAATAAAGTTTCCATGTCGGGGATAGATCCATTTTAATCCTGTCGGATAGGTCTGCACTAGATTTTCATCATAATAACCAATAGAATCCAGAATAATGACACCTTTCACTTTTTGTTTCTGGGCCTTTAATGCTTTGGCATGTAGATAGCTTCCCATATGTTCAGTCTTGAAATAGGGTGGCTCCTCCAGTGTATAGAAAGCAAACTCGATATTATGTTTGAGTTTTGACTTTTGTAAGGCCAATAATCGAGCTGTTTCCAGTACCCCTGCTACACCGGAAGCATTGTTATCTGCTCCATATAGATCACTAAAGACATCATAATGCGCACCAATAACCAGTTTGGTTTTGGCTTTAGCATTAAGCTGACATACCACATTTCTATAGCTTAGGCTATTTACGATATAATTTTGGAACTGACATGGGATGCCAAGCAGACGCATCTGTTCTTTGAGCCATGCTGAGACCCGGTTTAATTCACTGGTATTTTTAAAATTCCGGTATTCATCTACACTGATAATTTGTTTGATAAACAGTTCCAGATGTTCTGTCTGTGCCTGTTTGGAGGAAAAATTTGCAGGTGCAGCAAAGCTCATGCCTGAACTGGTTAAACCGAGAATAATTAGTAGAAAAGTACAATATCTTTTAATAATGAGACTGGTCCGCATTTCTTATTATCCATTCCTTTATTATCAAGCGGATACTTGAATTATGGATATTAAAACAACATTAAATTCATGATTTCAATTTCAATTTGTTTCCCTAGCTCAACTTCGTGTTGTTTGATCGTTATAATGAAGTATCTAATTATTGATCCAGTTCTATGAAAATCCGTATCTTAACCATCGGCCAGAAAATGCCGGCTTGGGTGCTGACAGGCTTTGAAGACTATTTCAAACGTATTCAGCCTTTTGTACAGACTCAGGTGGTTGAATTGCCAATGGCAAAACGGGGCAAAAACGATTCTGAAGCCGATATTCTGAAATACCGAAATATTGAAGGTGACAGTATTTTAAATGCCTTAAAACAGAATGAAGTCCTGATTGCACTAGAAGTCGGTGGCCGTGAGTTTAGTACGGAAAAACTGGCTGAAACCATGAAAGGCTGGATGCTGGAAGGTCATGATATTGCCTTGGCGATTGGTGGGCCAGATGGCCATTCTGAAGCAGTCCGAAAAGCAGCAGCCTGGCATTGGTCCCTGTCTAAACTCACCTTGCCACATCCGCTAGTCCGTGTAATGCTGATTGAACAACTGTATCGCGCCATGAGCATCAACCATAATCATCCTTATCACCGTGCAGGCTGATCTGTTGATGCGTTCTGATTATGCAACGTTTTGTTGAACAATCCCCCCTGCCTTTGCTTCTCTTTTTATTGCATGATTAAAACATTGAATTAATGTGGTTTGACTTATGAACTTGCAGACTTTGCCCGGCTTATTTATTTCTCATGGTTCCCCTATGCTCGCGCTCAATCCTGAGCAGGTTGGCCCGGCATTGCACCGTTTAAGCCTGAATCTGCCACGTCCAACTGCCATTATTGTTATGTCGGCACATTGGGAAAGTGAAGCTCTGGAAGTCAATACAGGTATTCGTCCTGAAACCTGGCATGACTTCCGTGGCTTTCCACCTGAGTTATATGAGTTACGCTACCCTGCTCCCGGCAATCCAGAGCTGGCTGAGCAAGTCTTGGGCTTATTGGCCAATGCCGGGTTCTCTGCACATGCCAACAGCACCCGTCCACGTGATCATGGCGTCTGGATGCCGCTCTTACATATGTATCCAGAAGCAGACATCCCGGTGGTTGAAATTTCTTTACCAATGTCGATGAGTGCAGAAGAGATTTACAAGATTGGCCAGACGTTGGCGCCACTTCGTGAGCAGCAGGTTTTTCTGATCGGGTCAGGGAGCATTACCCATAATTTGCGTGAATTGTCCTGGCAGGGAAATAGCGATGAAGTTCCGGAATGGGCATCGACCTTCCGCAACTATGTGGCTAATAAATTAACCCATAGCGATTTTGATGCTGTGCTGGACTGGCAATCCATTCCTCAACTGAAACGCAACCATCCAACGCTGGAACACTTTGCGCCGCTATTCTTTGCCATGGGCACTGGAAACCGTTTCAGTATCGTGCATAGCAGCTTTACGATGGGCGCTTTGGGGATGGATATTTACCGTTTTGACTAACCGATAGCTCCGCTTATTTAAAATCTGACTTTTTAATTTGGATACATTTTGTTAGCAAAAGCTACGATTTGTATCCATATTTTTTGTTAATCTCTTGATTATAATCAAGAGATTAACAAAAAA
>NZ_DFDO01000193.1:8901-16769 GCF_002367915.1 Acinetobacter sp. UBA3025 | reverse complement strand
GTTCAAAAAATCGGTGAAAACATCCAAGTACGTCGTGCGAAAATTGTTGAAGGTGAAAACCTTGCTGTTTACAAACACGGTCTTCGTATCGGTGTTGTTGTATCTTACTCAGGTGATGCTGAAACTGGTAAAGGCTTGGCAATGCACATTGCTGCATTCAACCCGGTTGCTGTAAATGCTGAACAAGTTCCTGCTGACCTTATCGCGAAAGAAAAAGAAATCGCTGAAGCAAAAGCACTTGAATCTGGCAAACCAGCAAACATCGTTGAGAAAATGGTTGTAGGTTCTGTTGAGAAATACCTGAACGAAGTTGTTCTTGAGCGTCAACAATACGTAATCGACAACGACAAGAAAGTTGCTGAAGTTCTTAAAGCGACTGGTACTACTGTTGCTAACTTCGTTCGTTTCGAAGTGGGTGAAGGTATCGAGAAGAAAGCTGAGCTTTCTTTCGCTGAAGAAGTTGCTGCTGCTCAGGCTGCTGCAAAATAATTCGGTAACGGATTAGAAAAAAGCCCCGAATGGGGCTTTTTTTATGACTAAATAAAGAATAATCAAGGAGGAATTATGGCAAATAAAACCAATATGGGGATCGGGGCTGTTATTGCACTTTTGGTGGCTGCTTATTTAGGTCTGGATTTATCAAAATCTAAACAACAGACCAATACTTTTATACCTTTAGCAGAAATTGCGCTTCAAGAGCAGACTCATGTTCAAAAAAGTACGCATAAGCTTTCTGATGATACCCAGCGTATAGAGCAAGCTTACCAGCACAGACAAAGTGATCTTCAGGTTCAGGCGAGTGGTAAGGTAGTAGTGTTATTAAAAGATGATAATGAAGGTTCCCGTCATCAGAAATTTATTCTGGAATTATCCACTGGTCAAACTCTATTAGTTGCGCACAATATTGATCTGGCGCCACGCATCCAGAATATTCAAAAAGGGGATCAGGTTGAGTTTTTTGGTGAGTATGAATATAGCGACAAAGGTGGGGTGATTCATTGGACCCATCATGACCCATCTAATAAGCACATCAGCGGTTGGTTAAAACACCAAGGAAAAACCTATCAATAAGGGAATTTTCCCTGGTTTTATAAATGTAATGATATTACATACGCTTTAAGCGCACTGTATTGCCTCAGATTGACGAGATTTCCATTTAGGTAGGACTTTGCCTAAATAGGCATCCATGCACCATAACGGGCCAATGAGAAGGAATTGAAGGTCTTTAAAGAAAGAAGGTTTTTTACCTTCGACTTTGTGTCCATAAAATTGCCCAATCCAGGCAAAAACAAACAAGGCCATAAAGAAGCCGACACCTACAGGTAAAACCCAGATGAACCAGGCCATCATCAGGGTTAGCGCTGCCATTGCAACAGCCAGTACGATGTCTAAACGTGCATAAAACACAAAAGCCAGAACCAGGAGCAGGGCAGTCAGTAAAGCGCTAAAGTGTGCCATGATGCCAATAATGGAAAAATAGATGGTAGGCACGCAGACCCAATGGATCAGTTTGTTGGTTTTGTTTTGATGACTTTCACTATATTCATCTAACCATTCGGATATTGTTTTCATTCTATTGCTCCCATCCATGAACGTACTGTCAGTTTTCAAAATATAAAACAGTTTGGCGGGATGGTCAAAATGAAATCGATAGTGGGTGGGTAAAGGCCCGAGAAGGTTTATACCTGAATGAAATAACGTCGATAGTAGTTATGATAAAATCGGTTCGAATTTCTACTCTACATCACCAAATAAAAAAGCCACATGACTGTGGCTTTGAGTTAAATGTAGAGCGGTCAAATCTTATGAGTTTGGCCCATCTACACGCTCAATATTGACATGTGCAGTACCAGCATTGGTAATACCAAGCTGTTTAGCAGCACCGTAAGATAAATCTAGTACACGGTTACCATGGAATGGACCACGGTCATTCACCTTCACAACCACACTCTTACCATTGTTTTTGTTGGTCACGCGGATAAAGCAGTTTAATGGCAAGCTGCGGTGTGCAGCAGTCATTGCATTCATATCGAATGTTTCACCACTGGCAGTTTTACGGCCATGGAACTGACGACCATACCAAGATGCTGTACCTGTCTGACTGAATTTACGAACTGTGTTTGAAGCAACATTGTTCAGTTTCTCAATCACTGAAGGCTCTTCTGCAGGAATTGCAATTTTTGCTGCAATGGTTTGACGACGAACTTTATCGCCAGAACGCTCAGTGATTGAAAGGCTGTTCAAATTTGTGAAATTTGAATTGAAGCTTTGAGCTTCTTTGTTTAATACACGCGCTGCAAGACGCGAATTATCATGATCATTATTGAATGATGATGACTGAACCATATCTGCTTGCGATTGCGTTAGGGTAACGGTCGCGGCGATGGCCATAAAATACTTCAGAAAAGAAGAATGCATTGAATCAACTCCTAACAGCATGTTTCATTAGATTGGGCCTAAGTAGCTGATAATCCTATAAACATGCCTGATATTTAACTTATGCAACTACATTTAACGAATTGGATAATATTCATGCTGGCAACTGGCTGTCTAGTGTTTAATTAAAATAGTTAAAAAAAGTACGCAAAATAAACAATGATTGATTAAAAAATAATCAATATTGTAACAAGGTGTAAAAAATGCCTAAAATTTAGGCATTTTGTTTAATAAAAATCTTGACTTTAATAATATGTAGTAATTTTTACTGTTATCGGTTCGTAATTTCTGTACCTAAAAGCCACAATGCAGTGGCATACATACGACTACGATTGTACGTGGTAATCACTTGAAAATTCGGAAAAGTAATATAGTAAATCGGTCCGTAATTTTCTTGTAATTGAATGACATTGACCATATCAAGATCATCAATACGAACAATCGGATTCATCGGACTGATCCCTTGGGTTTTGATTACTCCATAAGGCGTTGGCTGTGTGAGATCCTTGGCGATGACAGAATCAGGATTCGAACCGCTATAACGGGCAGGAAAGGCAATTGGCTGATCTCGTTGCCAGCCATTCTGAGCCAGATAGTTTGCAATTGAACCAATCGCATCTACCGCAGAATTGCGCAGATCGATATGGCCATTGCCATCATAGTCGACCCCATACTTTGGAATATTACTTGGCATAAACTGCGGATAGCCCACAGCACCTGCATAAGAACCCACGATCGAGGATGCTGACACACCATCTTTATATGACCATGCGATCAATGCCGCCAGTTCATCCTGGAAGTATTGCGCACGACGTTCATAACCAAAGCCAAGAGTTGCCAGTGCATCACGGGTCACAAATGAACCCTTGTTGCTGCCAAAACCGGTCTCTACCCCCAAAATACCCAAAATGATCGATTGTGGTACACCAAACTGCTGCTCAGCGCGATTTAGTGTTGCAGCATATTGCTGCTTGAAACGTACACCACGTTGAATCGTACCTTCAGACAGAAAATTGGTCTTATAGGCATACCAAGGCTTACTTTCACCTGGACGATTCATGATATTGATAATATTTGGAAGATTTTTTGCTCCCGTCATTGCACTGTCTACTTGCTGGGCACTTAGACCATAGGTCTGCATAGTGTTTTGCTTGAAACTGGCATAAGAGGGATGATATTGAAAATCGTTGGCCAGGCTTAAACTACTGAGTCCGAATGCACTGACAAGGATCGAAAGCTGCTTCAATTTTTTATAAAAATTCGATTTCAACATCTTGGTATGATTTCCAATTTTTTGGTAGGTTTGTGGCTATGTCATTTCAATCGTGCCATGAAAAAGATCAATTCACTTTTCTCAATTTTCTGGCATTAGAGGCAATATTAAAGATAACATTCTGATGAATAGGAGTCATATAAACTCCCTTAAAAACAGGAAAAGGTTGGTTGTTTTTTCAGCATTTTGTATTTTAGTTCACAATAACTGTAACAAGCTATTTCTTAAGCCACAAAAAAACCTGACCGAAGTCAGGCTTAATCTGCATTTTTTGAATAAATATGCGGCTTTATTCAGTAAAGAATAAAGTGTCGTGATATTCTGCCATTGCCTGCAGTTCATCCTTATTTAAATTCAGGATGATTTTATCTGCTGCAATATTAATCGCTTTGATTACTGCTGAAGCACCAATATCAGCAGCCTTGCGTTTAATCATGCCTAAATCTAAGGTTTTATTAAAGTCGACCATAAAATGACGTACAGTTGCTTCACCAAACTGTTTATACAGATTGCTGAGACTCTGCTTATCGACACTTTGGCCAGCTTTTAATTCTGCATAGTGGTGTTTTAGGTTAGTGACCAGATTGGCATCTAGAGACTCACCAATACGGAAATTTCCTTCCGGATCTTTAAATAGGCTGCGTTCAGAAAAAGCAATTGACTCCTTGACGACTTCATTTGGTGCTTTACCCAGCAACTGTTTCAGTAACACTACTACAGTGGACTTGATATAGCCCGCCAGTTTTTCTGCTGTATCGTGTTTTTCGCTTGCAGGAAAACGGCGTACCAGTTCCGTGAGAATCGCATCAATGATTTCATCATTAATCATTAATGCGGTTTTATCACGCAGTGGATAAAGTGGTTCACTCGAGTTTTTATTTTTCTGTGCAGTCTGAATTGTATTTAATAGTTCTGCAGAAGGAATAAAACCAAAAAAAGGCATTCTTAAACCTCAATGTTTTTTATTGTCGCGCTAAACGAATAGGGCGAGGCATCCATGTGGAATCCGATACACGACAAGGGTTGATATCCAATCCACCACGGCGTGTATAGGTCGCATATACCATCAGCTTTTCCGGTTTCAGATTTTGCCAGATATCGGCAAACATCTGTTCCACACATTGTTCATGAAAACCGTTGTGCTGACGATACGAAATAATATAAGCCAAAATACTCTTATAACAAGGTTTTTTGCCCTGATAGCGTATAAATACTGTACCCCAGTCCGGTTGTCCAGTGACTGGGCAGTTACTTCTTAATAAATGTGAATAGAGTTGCACTTCGATATTTTCATCGCTGTACTGATCTAAAGACAATAAAGAAGCATCCGGATGATTTTCCAGGCGTTCCGGAATCAGGTCATCAATACAGATACCTTCAGGCTTGGAAATTTCCAGTTCATCGACATGGAAAAGATCCAGTGTGATTTCAGCACCGGCAGCTTTTGAGAGGTCTTTTTCTACAGTTGTAATAAAGGCCTCTTTCGAATCAAACTTGGCAAAGTTCAGACTATTGAAATATAGCTTTAAAGATTTTGATTCGATGAGATTTGGGGAAAATGCTGGCAGGGTAATTCGACCAATTGCTACTTGAGGTACGCCGGCAGCATTTAACCAAGAAATTTCAAATACATGCCACCAGTCTTTACCTTGCTGAATAGCTTCAACATGGGCATATTTTTCACGGGCAGGCGCACGGGAAATCGGAAACAAAATATCGGGTTGATACTCTGTTGGGTAGTTGGTGTCTTTACCAAGGAGAGAATGTTCTACACTCATTATTCACGCATTCCTGAACCACGAGACAATAAATAGTAAGCAATACCGTAAAGCACGGCACACCAGAAAGTAATCACGACCAATGAAATGGAAACATTGACATCACTATGACCTAAAATGCCGAAACGGAACGCATTGACCATATACACGATCGGGTTAACTAAAGAGAGATTTTGCCAGAACGGACTTAAGGCTGAAATCGCATAAAATACACCGCCTAAATAGGTCAGTGGTGTAAGTACAAAAGTCGGGATGATCGAGATATCATCAAAAGATTTGGCATAGAAAGCATTAATAAAACCGCCTAAAGAGAATAATAGCGAGGTAATGAGTACTGTATATATAGTCACAAACCAGTTAGTAATATAAAGGTCTGCAAAAAACAGGCTCATGGCACTGACAATAATGGCAACAAACAGACCACGAATTACACCACCCAATACATAGCCCCATAAAATGGCATGTAAAGGTACAGGGCTTATCATTAGCTCTTCAATGCTTTTCTGAAATTTTGAGCTAAAGAAGCTGGAAGAAACGTTGGCATAACTATTAGTAATCACCGCCATCATAATCAGACCAGGGACAATAAACTCCATATAACTATAGCCGCCCATTTCCCCAATACGTGAACCGACCAGATTACCGAAGATCACGAAATATAGACTCATGGTAATTGCTGGTGGCAGCAGAGTTTGTGGCCAGATCCGCATAAAACGGCGAACTTCTTTATGAACGATGGTATATAAGGCGACGCCGAGCTGATTTATATTCATTGTACAGCTCCATCCAGATTTTTCTCGACCATTTTCACAAATAGTTCTTCTAAGCGGTTTGACTTGTTACGCATACTGCGTACCTGAATGTTCTGTGATTCCAGTAACTGGAACAAATCATTCATGGAATGGGCTTTATCCAGTGTCACTTCTAGGGTCATTGGATCAACTAAATTAAATTTCACACCAATAATTTCAATATTTAATGGCTCAATAGGCGCAGCCAGATCGAAGATAAAGGATTCTTCATTAAGCTGATTCAGGAAGTTCTTCATAGTGGTATCTTCTTTGATCACACCACGGTCGATAATCGCAATCCGACGACATAACATCTCTGCTTCTTCCAGATAATGAGTCGTTAAAATAATAGAAGTACCATTACCGTTCATTTCATTAAGAAAATCCCACATGGAACGACGCAATTCGATATCTACACCGGCGGTCGGTTCATCCAGAATCAATAATTTTGGTTCATGCATCATCGCACGGGCGATCATCAGGCGACGTTTCATACCACCTGAAAGCATACGAGCTTGAGTAGAGCGTTTTTCCCAAAGACCCAGTTTATTTAAATATTCTTCAGCACGCGCTTGGGCAATTTTTTTAGGAATACCGTAATAACCGGCTTGAGTGACCAGAATATCAAAGGTTTTTTCAAACTGGGCGAAGTTAAATTCTTGGGGTACTACGCCTAAACATTGTTTGGCTTCAGAAGGGTGAGTATCCAGATTGTGACCAAAAATTTCAACGGTTCCAGAGGTTTTTCTTGTTAATGAACTGATAATACCAATAGTAGTGGACTTGCCCGCGCCATTAGGTCCTAACAGGGCATAGAATTCACCTTCAGGTACAGTTAAGTTGATTCCTTTAAGTGCCTGAAAACCATTTCTATAGGTCTTCGACAAATCCCTTAATGTCAGCGCATCAGTCATAGAGATCTCAAATGGTGAAAAGTTGAGATATTGTGAGTGATCTTGCAGAATAAACCAAGTCATTCACATGGAATTCTCTGTTGCTGTTTTGGCACACTGTATAAAGGATAGGCATAAAAATAACGAAGTTATAGATAGTTGCTTTACCTTATGCATTTTTTTGTTATGATGTGCATCGCGCGCTCATAGCTCAACTGGATAGAGTACAGGTCTCCGAAGCCTGTGGCGTGGGTTCGAGTCCCGCTGAGCGCACCATCATTTTATAAATTCACTTTCCTCATTAGACTAAAAAATCAATTCTAGATTTATAAAATAAATTATGGATTCTCTTCCTCTTCATCCTGATGTTTTTGACGTATTTGATCTCTTTTCACCTGAGGGTCTTGATCTACACCTAACTGACCGCGTTGAATCTCTCGATCCTGTTTCTCTTGCGGATCTAATTCCTCTTCTGGGAATTCTTCATTCAATTCTTCATCTGGTTTAACCATCGGGAATTACCTCTTGTTGAGAATATATATGTATAAGTCGCCTTAGTCCTTTAATTCTATAAAAGTGGGTGAATTACATTGTTGTATTTATAGTTTGTTTAATCTCATAAATTGTTGTTCCTATAAATAGATGTGCTGAGTAGTTTTTCTCTTAAAAAATTAGTATCTTATGCTCACAATAAAAA
>NZ_DFDO01000193.1:0-8741 GCF_002367915.1 Acinetobacter sp. UBA3025 | reverse complement strand
TATGCTCACAATAAAAATGAGACATAGATATGAAAAAATTATTATTCATTGGGGTAATGATTGGGGCTTCTTCAGTTGCTGGAGCAAATACGCCTTTAGCTATTCAACATGGTAATCCTGCTCCAATAGATAAAGCAGTAATTCCGACTACGCCTTTTCATGCTCAAAAAAACCTAATAAGTCAGTACTCTTTAGCTTTTGGCTACGCCGGTTCAAAAATAGGGTCAGACAGTTTTTTTGGTACTGAATCATTCGATGGGCTGTTTATTAATGGTGAATATCAATCCCATCCGACGGCCAGCTTATGGGCTGAATATAAATTTCAAAGCTCAGATATTGATTACAATCAAGTTACAATGGGGATAAAAAATAAATTTCTGGAAAATGATCAGCTTTATTCAGCAGTTTCTATAGGTCTGGGAATGAGCTGGGTAGATGAAAGTGAAACGGATGCGGATCTTGGTAGAATCGATCTTGAATTGGATTATTTTACAATTCCCGCTGCATTGGAGGTCGGTTATAAAGTTGCTCCTGAAGCAAATTTATTTGGATCTTTTGGTTATCAATGGATGTTTAACCGTGATGCCAAGATTTGTATGAATGGCGCATGTGTCTCTGGCAAGAGTGATGATCTGGACTTGAATGGGGTTACTTATCAATTTGGTTTTCGCTATTACTTTTAGTGGCTAATCAATCGCCTTAATAGCGAACTCTTTTACTTAAAACTTGAAATTGTATTTAGATAAAATTATTTATATTTCACATAAATAAAGAATATTTTTATTAAAATTTAAATAGATAGGATATACAGATAGAAAAGAAGAGAGTTGTTTGCAGTGCTCTATTGATCCAGCCAAAATATTCTAATCTGCTTTTGAAAAAGCACAATTTAAATATTGTATAAGTCTTCTTTTAGAAGTGTAAAAGCGTATTGTAGGTAAAAAAAATCCTGCTATATTGAACTCATGGTAGGTCATAAAACGAAACGACGCTACCAATAAGTTGGACGGATCAATGACAGTTAGTTGAGTTCGAACTTAGGTTCAGGCAATAAATCTAGCACTAGCCATCCAACACAGAGCCCGCAGCGATGCGGGCTTTTTAATGCTAAATTTTAAGCGAGAGTTGTTAATCATTTCGACTCTTTTATTTGTATAGCACATTCTTCATTAGCGATTATATATAGTCAATAAAAGGTGTTCGCTAAAAAATCTTACATATTCGTTTGAAAGCCTTTCAAATAACTATGTTATAAGAATTCAGACAAGCAAATTTAATAATGCCAATAAAGGGAGGTATGACGATGACAGAAGATTTAATTGAAGTGCAAGTCAAAAACCAGTATGGCAAAATCCTGAATGTAAAAGCATTACTACGTGCTGATGCTCAGCATAGTGATCCGTCCCAGCGTTTGGAACAGCAAGTCGAATATATTGTAGTGGATGATGAGATTATCCGGCCAACGATTGAACTGTTATTTGCCAGTGAGCAGACCGACTGTATCTATCGTGTTTTGGACCCTAAATAAGGATCCGGGATTCATTAAGCTGCTTTGCGACCCTTAAAAATGATATAGCTCATCCAATGATGAGCTTGATTTTGATATCTTAGTTCAGCTTCTTTATTAAATAGTTTGATGCAGAATAAAAACTGATAAATTTAATTCAAAGAGATTGGATAAACTTCTATCATTTCTCAGTTTCTTAATTTTTTATGTTAAATAATATCAAGCTATCTACATATATGTATGATCTAAATGAACTTCTTCAAAATACGCTCTGAGAAAAGTATTATTTCAGAAATTTTTTAATGTGACATTTACATCATAACGGTCAAACTCGTCCAGAATTTGATGAAGTGTTTGCTGTCCGAGTTCATCTGCAGGCCTAATATGTACTTCCTGATTGGTCGCGCTGTCAAAACATTCAATTGTTTGAATTAGCCAATGATGTTCGATTGAACTCTTTTGAATTAATACCCGTCGTGGCTGTAATGCGTCACTGATCTGACGGGGCAGTACATAAGTAATCGCAAGTTGTATAGTGTCCAATTCTTCAGCTGGACTCAAAAAAGTGATTACCCAATTACCCACTTTACTGAGCTGCATGGGATTATCGAAGGCATCGAATTCAAGATAGTGTTGCATAAGCGTGGGAAGAATAAAAAGTAATACATTCTATATGGCTTTAAATCCTTAATATAGCTATGCATCTATAGTCGAAAGTAAATAAATACAACTACTTTTGAATGAATTAAAATTATATTTTTCAATTAAATAGAAAAATTTTTTCGCCGGATTTATTCATCTTTAAACTTAAGATAGACTTAAAAAGACTGAATCTATGAAGAGTTTTAAGCCTGAGCACGCAGCATGGATAAAGCATGGCTAATTTGCTTGAACAGTTGGTTTAACTCCTGTGAAGGCATGCGGCTTTCCTGGAGGAGTGTCAACCATTGCACCTGACAGACTTTTAAGGCATTGATATCTGGTGCCTGAGCAATATTTTGAATGTGTTGTTTGGCCAATAAGCCACAGTATTTTTTTAAACTGTCTAGCATCAAGCTGCGTACCTGTTCTTGGTTGAGTGCTATATAGGTAATGTCAGCAGGTACGTCAGGCACGTGGGTCGTGGCAACTAATGTCGTGGTAATCGGCGCTTCAAGATCGGCAGATGGGGCAGGACTGGTGATTGAAGTCTGAATATTTGATTCAGGAAAGTGTGGAAATGGGTCTTTTACTGAGTTATTAGCAGCCGCTGAAGTTTGTGCTGAATCTGTACCGACTGCTGTATTTGAAGTCTCTAACTCTTGTACTTCAATCAGTCCTATATCACACAATTGTTGCAGCAAATCATGTGGTGCAATACGCGCTTTAAACTGAGGTGTGAGTAAATCAAAATCTTCAGTGCCAATTAAAACCAAAAGACGTCTTTGACGTGCATTAAGCTCGACATTACGATGTTGAAGAACATGTAGACCCTTTGCAGTTTTTGAATAGCGCATCATACCTGAATGCCTTATATACAGAATTCAGGTAGATGCTAATATTAGAAAATTACACTAATATGAAGATGCTGTTAAATTTACTTAAAATTAAAGAGTTGTAATTGCAGTATTTTCTAAAGCCTTACGCAGATAAGGATCGAGATCCTCCTGACGAAGCAGCCATTGCACATAGTCAGCAGGCAGTTCAGCAATCGCAGTGCCACGATGCTTACCAAAATTGATGGTCCGTGGAATACGCGCATCTTCAGATGCCTCATAGAGTTCTTCAATACTGCTGATTTTCAGGTGATGCACAATATGCATCAGGATATTCGCAGTCAGAATAATATCCATATCAGCACGATGCGCTTTACGGATCATTTCACGGGCACGGTCACTGCCACGGGTGATCATATAAATCAGGGCAGAGATATTGTGGGCCTCAGCATCTGGCCATACGCGACGAGCCAAAGCGAGCGTACAAATCGCTTTAATATTAGATGAATTTACACCGCATTTTTCTAAGGCACGAATATCATAATCAATATTGTGACCAATGATATAAGTGGTTTCCTGTGGAAGTTCGAAACTGCTGTAATGTGGTTGTCCTTCCAGATCTGATTCCAGAATATGATGCACGGCCATGGCTGCAAAAGAAATCGGTTCATCACAGCTATAGAGCTGATCAAACAGTCGGCTTTTATCCAGACTAATTTTATGGTCTATGATCTCTATAGGCGCATAGGCAATTTCAATGGGTTGACCATTCAAGGTATGAGTTTCAGTATCGAGAATGATAGCCTGCATGACGGAAATATGCCTGAAAAAAGTGGATATCAAAATCTAACATTATTATTTCAATCCTGACAATTGAAATGCCGGATTTCAACTTTAATTGCAGACTTTTTGACTGATATAGAACATTTGTAATCTACACTATAAATAAAAGTTTTTAAAGTTTCTGTAAATATTTCCAGAACTTAAATTTATCATGTCGGAATGGTCATAAATTAAATTGCTATTTATTAGAAAAATAACAAAATAATCTCTTGTAATTAATGAAATAACTTGGGAAATTATTCTCTAGTTTTATCAACGGATAAAGATAAAACTTTAAAATCATGAGAGATAATAATTAAGACAAGGATAAGATCGATGAAACGTCATGTATTGACTGGTTCTCTACTCGCGCTAAGCATAGCTTTAACTGCCTGTAATGATAGCGATGATAATCGTTATTATGAATCCAAACCCGCTATTCCCGTGAATAATATCGACAATCCGGTTGTAGCAACGCCTGTGGCTTATACCGAAACGAACCTGACAGCTGTTGCCGATGAAAGTGTGGTTATGACCTATAAGATGTTAGGTACTAATAATAAGGAAACCCAAGCGACGGCACTGCTTTTCACTCCAAAAGGAACGCCTCCTGCAAAAGGTTGGCCTATAGTGGCATGGGCACATGGTACGACGGGTGTGGCCGATCAGTGTGCACCAAGTCGCAATGAAATAAATCCTTATATCAAAAATATGATTGCCGGATTTCTTCAAGCGGGATATGTGGTCGTTGCACCTGATTATGAAGGTTTAGGAGAGCCGGGTGGAAAAGAACTTCATCCTTTCCTTAATCTTAAGAGTGAAGCTTATTCAATTACCGATGCTGTAGTCGCAGCAAAAGACTATTTAGGTTCGGATGCCTCTAATCAATGGATGGCTGTCGGTCATTCTCAAGGTGGTCAAGCGGCTTTAGGCGCTGCCCAATATGCAGCACGTGCTTCTCAAATGACTTATAAAGGTACGGTAGCTTTAGCTCCTGCTTCTAATTTTAGTTTGATTTTGGCAGGTGGTGAGGCTCAAGCTGGACAAGAACCAGATCTGAATAAAAAGATTCAAACTCTAGCATCTTTAGATACTTTTACCGCGCTGATCGTCGCGGGATTGCGTAATCCGAATCCAAATCTGCAATATAGTCAGGTCTTTAAAACACCAACAGATGAGATTGCCAAGAATGCTGAAACAGATTGTTATGATGTATTAGGCAACAAATTCGGTACGGCAATGGGAGCTTATGCCCAAACCAATGGGAATCTGGAAGAATATCCGCGTACTCAAGCTAATTTTATGAGTATTCCAGTAGTGAAGAATTTCCTGGATAAAGACTCTCAGCCTTTACAGGTTAAAGTGTCTACACCTGTGATTATTTATCAGGGAGAGGCGGATTCTACTGTTCCAAAGGCTGCAACAGATGTTTTAGTGAGCTTAGCGAATCAGAAACAAACCTCGGTACGATATATTACGGACGGTTCATGGGATCATGGTAGCGTCTATGCACTGAATATCGCTAATATTATTTCAGATGTAAAATCTCTAATGCCAATTCAATAACTTATTTTTATCTCTATAGCTCATGTTTTTTTAAGCATGAGCTATTTTTATTGCAAACTGAATAAAGTTCATGATCGAAATTGGCAAAGTTCATGTTACAATACGCGCCAATCTTAGCACGGCTTAAAAGCCCTAATTTAATAGGACCTCGCTAATGTTTGCCAATATCTCTATTGCTGAATTTGATCCAGAAATCGCTCAAGCAATCTCTAACGAAGATGCTCGCCAAGAAGCGCACATCGAGTTGATCGCTTCTGAAAACTATTGCTCACCAGCAGTAATGGAAGCTCAAGGATCAAAACTCACTAACAAATATGCAGAAGGCTACCCAGGCAAACGCTACTATGGCGGTTGTGAATATGTAGATGTCATTGAACAATTGGCAATTGACCGTGCTAAAGAATTATTTGGTGCTGATTATGCTAACGTTCAGCCACATGCTGGTTCTCAAGCAAACTCTGCAGTTTACCTAGCGCTGCTTAACCCAGGTGACACAGTATTGGGTATGAGTCTGGCTCACGGTGGTCACTTGACTCACGGTGCGAAAGTAAGCTTCTCAGGTAAAACTTATAATGCAATTCAATACGGTCTGAATCCAGAAACTGGTGAGATCGATTATGAAGAAGTTGAACGTCTAGCTGTAGAACACAAACCACGTATGATCGTAGCTGGTTTCTCTGCATACAGCCAAATCGTAGATTGGCAACGTTTCCGTGACATCGCGGATAAAGTTGGCGCTTACCTGTTTGTAGATATGGCTCACGTTGCTGGTCTAGTTGCTGCTGGCGTTTACCCAAGCCCAGTTCAAATTGCTGACGTAACAACAACGACTACTCACAAAACTCTTCGTGGTCCACGTTCAGGTCTGATCCTTGCGAAAGCAAACGAAGAAATCGAGAAAAAACTTCAATCAGCTGTATTCCCAGGTAACCAAGGTGGTCCTCTGGTTCACGCGGTTGCTGCTAAAGCAATCTGCTTCAAAGAAGCAATGGCACCTGAATACAAAGCATACCAACAACAAGTGGTTAAGAATGCTCAAGCAATGGCTGAAGTTCTAATCGAACGCGGTTACGATGTTGTATCTGGCGGCACTAAAAACCACCTGTTCTTGTTGTCTCTGATCAAACAAGACATCACTGGTAAAGATGCTGACGCTTGGTTGGGTGCTGCACACATCACTGTGAACAAAAACTCTGTACCAAATGATCCACGTTCTCCATTCGTGACTTCAGGTATCCGTATCGGTACACCTGCTGTAACGACTCGTGGTTTCGGTGAATCAGAAGTTCGTGAACTTGCTGGTTGGATCGCTGATATCCTTGATGCTAAAGGCGATGAAGCTGTGATCGCTGCTGTTAAAGAAAAAGTTGCTGCTGTTTGTGCTAAATTCCCTGTTTACGCAAAATAAGCCTAACTTGAGAAAAGCCCCCTCAAGGGGGCTTTTTTATTGGGTGATATTTTTTCTGACTCATCTTCTGCTGCTAGCTTTTACGATGAGTTAAAAGGGAAGATAAGATCAAAGCTTAATCAATCCTATATAGAAAATACTTATCCTTTTATAAAACAAAGTTGAGAAATACAGATCCTATAAATCTGATTTCGAAAAGAGTATTGAGTTTTTCTAAAACTGGTTACATTCTTTGAAAAACAGCTTTATAAGTTGAGTTAAGACACAATTTTTTTAGCAGCTAAAAATAGATTTTTTATATTTGAACTTAATTTAATCTGATTAACCACTTAGAACCTAGATTCATTCGCTTTTTAAAGACTATTCAATCATTCATTAAACAAGGTAGTAAGAATGGCTAAACCAAAAATTATTTTATCTGAACAGGATGTGGAGCGTCTCGAAACCATGCTTGAAAATCAAGACAAGCTCAGTGAGACCATGCTTCAACTGGAAGATGAACTGGCTCGTGCTGAAGTGGTCAAGCCAGAGGACATGCCAAGCAATGTGGTGACCATGCATGCGCGTGCATTGCTGACGATTGCACCATCAACGGAGCCTGTAGAAATCACCTTAGTCTACCCGCATGAGTTTAAAGGTGAAAAAGGGCAAGTGAATGTCGTAGCACCGATTGGAACTGCAATCTTGGGCTTGGCAGAAGGACAGACCATTGAATGGCCACAACCTGATGGTCAGTTGATGAAAGTCACGATTGAAAAAGTGCTGTATCAGCCGGAACGAGAAGGTGACTATCTATAATTTTTTAGTTAATTCGCCGATATTAAAAAGCCCCTATAATCGGGGCTTTTTAATATCCATGTTTTAATGCTTTGTGAGTTTATCCAGATAACCCATAATAAATGCAGAAATCACAAAAGTCAGATGCATGATGATGTACCACATGATTTTGTCATTCTCGACGTTACGAGCATCCATAAAAATACGTAGTAAATGAATCGAAGAAATAGCTACGATGGAAGCCGCAACTTTAAGTTTAAGAGAATTGGCATCCATAGTACCGAGCCAGTTCAGGCGGGTTTTATTTTCATCAATTTTGAGTTGCGAAACAAAATTTTCATAACCTGAAAACATCACCATCACAATAAGTCCACCAACCATGGTCATATCAACCAGGGAGAGAATCACCAAGATCAGGTCAGCTTCAGTATATTCAAAAATATGTGGCAGGACATGAATCACTTCCTGAAAGAATTTTAAGGCCAGCAATAATAAAGCGAATGATAAACCAAAATAGACAGGAGCTAAAATCCAGCGTGCGGCATACATCGTATTATGAAAAAAACGTTCCATTTTATTCTCAGGTTACCTACTTTATTGTTGATCTTGATCATAAATAATTCATGCTTAAAATTCGAGAATTATTTATGTTTTATAATGCCTTATGAGTATTCTTAAGTTTAAAAAAAGCTTAATTAAGACCATAAATTAACTTGGCATTTATTGTGCTTATCCTTATTTAGTTGGTTATTAGCCTATTTGAGGCCGATGGGAAAGGTTATAGAGAGAAACAGCAGGTTATAGTCAAAATAATTTGTACAAAAAATGGCTGTATGCCAAACTTAATTCCAACAATATCTTCAACTTATATAAAGAAAATTCTATGGCTTGAAGCATTCCTTTGCAAAATGCTACATGTTATGTTGAATGAAAAGACGTACTATAAAAATCGAATTCATTGAGTTTAAAGGGCCATGTCACAGATAGATGTTTTGATTCCAATCCAAGACATTGCAGTAGAGCAGAGCGAGATTCTAAGTATCAAGCGCAACAAACTTGTGCCTTTACTCCACGATCAATACAAGCTGAATCATTATGCGGACTCACTTATTCAGGCGCAGGCAGTACTATTAAATGGGGTAGATCCCCATCTGACCCAACAACTGAGCCAGACGATTGAACAGCT
>NZ_DFDO01000219.1:0-5776 GCF_002367915.1 Acinetobacter sp. UBA3025 | reverse complement strand
GTTTTCACCGATTTTTTGAACTAGCGCAATACGAGCTTCTTCTACAGTAGCGCCATCTTCAAGTTTAAGTTCAGCGATTTTAGCAACATCAGTTTCGTTAGCAGCAAGAGCAGCAGCAGCAACTTTAGCAGAGAAACCAGCAAAGTTTTCGTCTTTAGCAACGAAGTCAGTTTGGCAGTTTACTTCTAGAAGGATTGCTTTGTTGCCTTCTTGAGCAATTGTGATCGCGCCGTCAGCAGCAATGTTACCAGCTTTTTTAGCTGCTTTTGCTTGACCAGATTTACGAAGGTTATCAATCGCTAATTCGATGTCACCACCAGCTTCTGTCAAAGCTTTTTTACATTCCATCATTGCTAGACCAGTACGATCACGCAGTTCTTTAACCATGCTTGCTGTAACTGCAGTCATGTTTATCTCCTAAATTCGGTAGAAAATGAATTCTTTTTAGAACAGAAACGGCCCAGAGGATTCTCATGGGCCGCCTGCATACATAACGCTTACTTTGCCACCATCACGTGTCGCAAAAATGACAAGCTAGCGTCTAACGCATTAAGCCTCAGAAGCAGGAGCTTCTTCTGCTTTAGCTTGTGCATTTGCTTGTGATTGAGCATATTCTTTACCAGCAAGAATCGCATCAGCCATAGCAGAAGCATAAAGTGTTACTGCACGGATCGCATCGTCGTTACCCGGAATAACGTAGTCTACGTTGTCTGGGTTAGAGTTAGTATCAACGATACCGATTACAGGAATACCAAGGTTTTTAGCTTCTTTAATTGCAATCGCTTCGTGATCAACGTCGATTACGAATAATGCGTCAGGTAAACCACCCATGTTTTTAACGCCGCCTAAAGCACGTTCAAGTTTTTCCATCTCACGGCTACGTTCTAAAGCTTCACGTTTAGTAAGTTTAGCGAAAGTACCGTCTTGAGATTGAGTTTGAAGGTCTTTTAAACGGTTGATAGATTGGCGAAGAGTTTTCCAGTTCGTCAACATACCACCTAACCAACGGTGATCTACGTATGGTTGACCAGCGCGTTGAGCTTGTTCACGGATGATTGCAGAAGCAGCACGTTTAGTACCAACGAACAAAACTTTGTTCTTTTTGCTAGCCAATTGGTTAGCGAAGTTCAAAGCATCATTTAACGCAGGAACAGTGTGCTCAAGGTTGATGATGTGAATTTTGTTACGCGCGCCAAAGATATATTGACGCATTTTTGGGTTCCAGAAACGAGTTTGGTGACCAAAGTGCGCGCCAGCTTGTAGAAGGTCGCGCATGCTTACGTTGTAATCTGCCATTTTCTTTACCTTAAAGTTTGGGTTAGGCCTCCATATATCCGCATTCTCCACCCTTGCGGGCACCCAGAGTAATGTGACGATATATGTGCGGATTTTTAGTACACCATTCAATCAGCCTCGCAAATATATTCACGAAAAAGCATTTGATAAAATGGGCGGCTATTTATACCATAGTCACATACAAATTTCCAAAAGTTTTTAGAGATCATGAACACTACTTATCAAGCTCCCCGTCGTTTAATCAAATCCGCTGAAGATATCGAAAAGATGCGTATCGCTGGACGACTGGCTGCAGAAGTGTTGGATATGATCAAACCGCATATCAAACCCGGCGTAACGACACTGGAATTGGATACGATTTGTCATGACTATATTGTAAATGTGCAGAATGCCATTCCTGCATGTTTAGGTTATGGTGCAGCGCCTGGCCGCCCTGCTTTCCAGCATACAATCTGCACATCTGTAAACCATGTGGTCTGTCACGGGATCCCATCTGAAAACAAGATCCTGAAAAAAGGCGATATTTTAAATATTGATGTCACTGTCATCAAAGATGGTTTCCATGGGGATACCAATATGATGTACATCGTGGGTGGTGAAACTTCAATTTTAGCAAACCGTCTATGTAACGTCGCTCAAGAAGCCATGTATCGTGGTATGGCTGTGGTGAAACCAGGTGCAACGATTGGTGATATTGGTCATGCGATTCAAAAATATGTTGAATCTGAACGTTTTAGCGTTGTTCGTGAATACTGTGGCCACGGAATCGGTACGACTTTCCATGATGAACCACAGGTGCTGCACTATGGTCAACCAGATACCGGTATGGTTCTTGAAGAAGGTATGACTTTTACGATTGAACCTATGGTAAATGCCGGTGTTTGGCAAACCAAACTGCTGGGTGATAAATGGACTGTAGTAACTAAAGACCATAAATTATCAGCTCAATATGAGCACACTCTTTTAGTAACAAAAAATGGCATTGAAGTGCTGACTGCTCGTCCTGAAGAAGATTTGTCACGTTTTAGTGCATAACAACAACACTTCCTCATATAAATGGTCACTTTAAAGTGGCCATTTTTAGTTTATATTTCCCCTATTATTCTCATCCTCAAAGCATATTCTTAGTTCCTGTCTATCTAAACTATCTATCGATGTTCAAGATAAGGTTGCACTGATTCAGCATTTTTTTCGTATATTTTTCCAAATTCTTTTGCCCAATGTGCACCATTTTAGGCTAAGATAATGTGCTTTTTATTTTTTAATCCCTATAAGAAGGAATACTGCCGTGGACGTACGTCTCTCTGATCGTGTGAATGCCATCAAACCGTCCCCTACGCTTGCTGTGACAAACAAAGCTGCTGAACTGAAAGCTGCTGGTCACAACGTTATTGGTTTGGGCGCAGGTGAGCCAGATTTTGATACCCCTCAACACATCAAAGATGCAGCAATTGCAGCAATTAACAACGGTTTCACCAAATACACCGCTGTTGATGGTACGCCAGGTCTTAAAAAAGCAATTATTGCTAAATTAAAACGTGACAATAACCTTGATTATCAAGCGAACCAAATCCTGGTTTCTTGTGGTGGTAAACAGTCTTTCTTTAACTTGGCACTTGCTTTGTTAAACAAAGGTGATGAAGTGATCATCCCTGCTCCATTCTGGGTGAGCTATCCAGACATGGTGATCATTGCTGAAGGTACACCAGTAATCGTGAAATGTGGTGAAGAACAACGTTTCAAAATTACTCCTGAGCAATTAGAAGCTGCGATCACTGACAAAACTCGTCTAGTGGTATTAAACAGCCCTTCTAACCCGACTGGCATGATCTACACTAAAGCTGAATTAGAAGCTTTAGCTGCAGTACTGCGTAAATACCCAGAAGTATTCATCGCATCTGATGACATGTACGAACCAATCCGCTGGGAAGATGAATTCTACAACATCGCAACTGTTGCCCCAGACCTTTACGACCGCACTATCGTATTAAACGGTGTGTCTAAAGCATATGCAATGACAGGCTGGCGTATCGGCTATGCAGCGGGCCCTGCTAAACTGATCGGTGCGATGAAAAAAATCCAGTCTCAGTCAACTTCTAACCCAACTTCTATTTCACAAGTTGCTGCAGAAGCTGCATTGAATGGTCCTCAAGACGTTCTTGTACCAATGGTTGAAGCATTCAAACGTCGTCATGACCTAGTTGTGAATGGCTTGAATGACATTAAAGGTATTTCTTGCCTACCTGCTGATGGTGCATTCTATGCATACGCAAACATCAAACCATTGATTCGTGCGAAAGGCCTGAACTCTTGCACAGAATTCTCTGCTTGGTTACTGGAAGAAACTGGTGTTGCAGTCGTTCCTGGTGATGCATTCGGTCTAGGCGGTTTCATGCGTATCTCTTACGCAACTGCTGACGAAGTATTAGTTGATGCGCTTGCACGTATCAAAAAAGCTGCTGATTCAATCGAAGGCGTTGATGAGGCGATTGCTTCTATCGAAGCTGAAAAAGCTGCGAAATAATCTAATTGATTAGATAAAAAAACCCGCGATGATCGCGGGTTTTTTTATGCAGTTTGTAGATGCTTACGGTATTTAAGTCCCAAGCAAAGCAAGCACATCAATGCGGCAAAGGTATAGGAAATAGCCAGCATCCACCAGAAACCACTTATTCCTGAAACATCCAGGTTGAGATTGAAGAGCGACACTGGATGATAAGCCAAATACCAACCTCCTCCCAATCCGCCTAATAGCAGTACTCCACTAAAGATAAACATGGGGAAGACCACCACTTTCCAGCAGCGCAGCATATTGACGCTAACCACCAGAATCGCATCAAAAATATGCATCCAGCACAATAAGAACATCAATGCCAGACTCACCGCAAGCACATCCTTATTATCACTAAATAGCGTCACAATCGGTTTTTGAAAAATTGCGATCAAGATCGCCAAAACAACTGCGCTTGCGACCACCACACGTAACGCTTTAAAAGTTAAATCCCAGGCAGATTGCACTTGATTTGCACCAATCCTGGTAGACACCAGAATGCTAAAAGCAGAGCTCATCGAAAATGGCACCATAAACAGCAGGCCAGCCAAACCCATCGCTACTTGATGCGCATTCACCATTATCTCCCCCAAAGGCAAGATCAATAATGCAATCGCACTAATTGTAAAGACATCAATAAATACGACAATTGCTGAGGGTAAGCCGATTCTTAAGATTTTTAGCAAAGTCTTAAAATGGAAGAATTGTCCGGACCAGTGCACACGCAACTGCTTTTCTAGAAATATCAGGTAATACACCACTAATAGTGCCCATTGAACAGTCAGATGAGCAATGAAAGCTCCCTTAACCCCATAGGCAGGTACATAACCCTGAATCCCAAAAATCAGGCAATAGGCCAAACTCACTTTGAATATCAGATAAAAAATATTGGCATAGAACACACGCTTCGCCTCACCACAGGCTTGCGTTAAAATATATAAAATACGTACTAACAAATGTGCTGGAAGCGTCCAAGCCAGTAACCATAAACAAGGTTGAATCAAAGCCTGTAATGCACTATCTGCTTTTAACAGATGTAGCAAAGGATCTGCATGAGTTAATAGCCATCCTGCAAATACAGACAGGACGATGACAATAAGGATGCTCTGTTTCAGAATTTTTTGAATATTATCAAAAGCACGTCGCCCATATGCTTCAGCAAGTTCCTGCATCATACCCTGCAAAATCCCCGTCCCCGAAACAAATAATAAAGAATAAATAGATAAACACACAGCCATAGCAGCCACATGTTGCGGTGAGTAATGAGACAGGAAAATCATGTCAAATATTCCGACCAACATTATGATGCTATTACTCAAAAAAATCGGTACCCAAAGATGCAAAAACTGTTTCATTGCAAAATCACTCTATTCTTAATTCTTTTCTCGGGTTTTATTTTTAAACTGAATTATTTAAAACTGAGATATACAGTGGAAATCACATACAATCCTTGTGCCATAAATCTTTATATTTATTGATTTTTATAGAAAAGTTTAGTTTCTATCTTTAGTTCGCTTATAGAAAATAATAATTTATTGAGCTCAGAAACTATGAGTTTTTTTCGTTCCAATTTAACAATTTAATCAAAAGAAAGAATGATCATGACATGAAAAGCAGGATGCTATTTGAAATACGAACCTGCTAATCAGTATTTTTATTTAATGATATATATGCACTTATATAGTGTTCTTAATTTTAAAAAGATTATTTTCATCAGATAAAATCACCAGACTTGCTCTTCCTTTATCTAATGATATTCATTTCAGGAGTTAGGTTGCTGGAACATAGCAATTACCTCAGCTTCTGTCATTTTTTTGGTTTGATTGTTAAATGAATAAAATGCTGGCTGATGATCTATATAAATTTCTAAATTGAAATCCAGATCCTCTGGCAGTTGCTCCAAAGTAAATACATTAATATTGGCAAAGG
>NZ_DFDO01000085.1:0-6306 GCF_002367915.1 Acinetobacter sp. UBA3025 | reverse complement strand
AAGAATGCATCCATTGCTTCAAATACAACAACTTCCGCACCCAGACGACGCCATACTGAACCAAGTTCAAGACCGATTACACCAGCACCGATCACACCAAGACGTTTAGGCACTTCTGGGAATTCAAGCGCACCTGTTGAGTCCACGATCAGGTCTTGGTCTACAGGAGCAACAGGAATATTGACTGGTACAGAACCAGATGCAAGAATGACATATTTAGGTTCTAAAATCTGAGTTTCGCCCTCATGCGGTACGAACTCGACTTTTTTACCAGCAAGTAATTTACCAGTACCTTGTAACCATTCAATGCCATTACCTTTAAGTAACTGCGCAACACCACCAGTCAATTGTTCAACGACTTTGTCTTTACGCGCAAGCATTTTAGACAAATCGAAAGCAACTTCACCCGTTGTAATACCGTGGTCATCTAAATGTTTAACAGTATCTTCATAACGGTGAGAAGAATCTAGAAGTGCTTTAGAAGGAATACAACCGACGTTTAAGCAAGTACCGCCTAAAGAAGGTTTACCTTTATGAATACGTTTTTCGATACACGCAACTTTAAAACCAAGCTGTGCAGCACGAATTGCAGCTTCGTAGCCACCTGGGCCACCACCGATTACAACTAAATCGAATTGTTGAGACATTATTCTCTCCAAAAATGGGCCTAGAGGATCACCCTAAGCCCATGGATTTATTCTTTAGAATTAAAGATCAAGGATCAGACGAGCTGGTTCTTCTAACAATTCTTTGATTGTTACAAGGAAACCTACAGCTTCTTTACCATCGATTAGACGGTGGTCATAAGAAAGCGCTAGGTACATCATTGGCAAGATTTCAACCTGACCATTCACTGCCATAGGACGTTCCTGGATTTTATGCATACCCAGAATCGCAGTTTGTGGAGTGTTCAAGATTGGAGTTGAAAGCAATGAACCGAAAGTACCACCGTTGGTAATTGTGAAAGTACCACCAGTCATGTCTTCAATCGCAAGTTTACCTTCACGCGCTTTACCAGCGTATGCACGGATACCATTTTCAACTTCAGCATAGTTCATACGGTCTGTATCACGAAGTACAGGAACCACTAGACCACGGTCAGAAGAAACTGCTACACCGATGTCATAGTAACCATGGTAAACGATGTCATCGCCATCGATAGACGCATTCACTGCTGGATAGCGTTTCAGTGCTTCAGTCGCAGCTTTAACGAAGAATGACATGAAGCCTAGACGTGCACCATGACGTTTTTCAAACGCTTCTTTGTACTGGTTACGCATTTCCATGATTGGTTTCATGTTTACTTCGTTGAACGTAGTCAACATTGCTGTTTCTTGAGTTGCAGCAAGCAGACGTTCAGCAACACGTTTACGCAGACGAGTCATTGGAACGCGTTTTTCAATACGTTCGCCAACCGCAACGCTTAACGGTGCAGCAGCAGGCGCTGCAGGTTTAGACTGATGGTTCGCAACATCTTCTTTAGTAATGCGACCGCCACGACCTGTACCAGATACGTCAGCAGCATTGATACCAGATTCAGTCAATGCTTTACGTACTGCTGGAGCTTGGTCTTGAACCTGTTGACGCTCAACGATCGGTGCATTACCCGCTTCAGTTTTTGCAGCAGCTTGCTCTACTGATGCTTCAGTTTCAGATTGAACTGCTTGAGTTTGAGTTGCGCCAGATACGGCACCCTCTTCAAACTGTGCAATCACTTCAGCAGAAAGCACTGTATCGCCTTCATTTTTAACGATTGATGCAATTGTACCGTCTGCAGGAGCAACAACTTCTAAAACAACTTTATCAGTTTCAATATCACAGATCACTTCATCACGTGATACTGCTTCACCTGGTTGTTTGTGCCAAGTTGCGATCGTACCGTCCGCAACTGACTCTGGAAATACCGGTGCTTTAATTTCGGTTGCCATTATTTAGAATCTCCTGGATTATTCAGCATCGATCGCTAGAGCGTCGTTAACGAGCTGAGCTTGTTGTTTTGCATGCAAGTATGGTGAACCACACGCCGGTGCAGCTGAAGCTTCACGGCCTGCGTAACTAATACGGATTTGTTTGCCCGCTTTCATCACATCGTCATATAAACGAGGCGCGATGAACAACCAAGCACCTTGGTTTTTCGGTTCTTCTTGTGCCCAAACCAGTTCTTTCACGTTTGGATACTGAGCAAGAACTTCTGCAAGACGTGCTTCTGGGTACGGATACAATTGTTCAATACGTACAATTGCAGTGTTGTTCAATTCTTTTTCACGACGTTTTTCAACCAGATCGTAGTAAACCTTACCACCACACAGTACTAGACGAGTTACGTCTGCTTTGTTGATGTTATCTACTTCGTCGATCACAGTCTGGAATGTACCGTTAGCCAGTTCTTCCAGGTTAGACACAGCCAACTTGTGACGAAGCAATGATTTAGGTGACATGATGATCATTGGCTTACGGATCGGGCGGATTGCCTGACGACGTAATGCATGGAAGATCTGTGCAGGTGTAGTTGGAGTCATCACTTGCATGTTGTCTTCAGCACATAGTTGCAAGAAACGTTCCAGACGTGCAGATGAGTGCTCAGGACCTTGGCCTTCGAAACCGTGTGGCAGAAGCATAGTCAGACCACATACACGTTCCCATTTGGTTTCACCAGATGAGATGAACTGGTCGATCACCACCTGTGCACAGTTTGCAAAGTCACCGAACTGAGCTTCCCAGATGATCAGGCTCTTAGGAAGAGTAGTCGCGTAACCGTATTCAAATGCCAGTACTGCCATTTCAGACAATAAAGAGTCATAGATCGCAACACGCGGTTGGTTCTCTTTGATATGGCAAAGTGGAATATAAGTTGAGCCATCTACCTGGTTATGCAGTTTTGCATGACGGTGTGAGAATGTACCACGACCCACGTCTTCACCAGTTAAACGAACCAGATAACCATCATCTAGCAGTGATGCATAGGCTAGAGTTTCAGCAGCACCCCAGTTCAGCGGCATTTCACCAGTTTGCATTTTCAGACGGTCGTCAATTACTTTAGATACCTGACGCTGCATCACGAAGCCTTCTGGAAGCTCACGCATTTTGCGGCCAAGCTCTTTAAGACGTTCTAGATCGCAAGTAGTATCCCACTCGTCTGTGTATTCATGACCCAGGTACGGTGTCCAGTCTACAAACATTTTTTTGTTCGGTTCTAGAACCAGTGCATTGGCAACATGTTTACCTGCTTCAAGATCAGAACGGTATTGTTCAACCATTTGATCTGCAGTAGCACGATCAAGTACACCTTCTTGAACCAGTTTGTCAGCATAAAGCGTACGAGTGGTCGCTTTCTTGTTGATCACTTGGTACATCATTGGCTGAGTTGCAGCAGGCTCGTCCGCTTCGTTATGACCACGACGACGGTAACAGAACATATCGATCACGACATCTTTACGGAAAGTATGACGGAAGTCATGTGCAAGCTGAGCAACAAATAATACAGCTTCCGGATCATCACCATTTACATGGAAGATCGGTGCCTGGATCATTTTCGCGATATCAGTACAGTATTCTGTAGAACGCGCATCACGTGGATCAGATGTGGTGAAACCAACCTGGTTATTCACTACGATATGAACTGTACCACCTACTGTGTAACCACGAGTCTGTGACATTTGGAAGGTTTCTTGGTTTACGCCCTGACCTGCGAATGCAGCATCACCGTGAACAATCACTGGTAACACGTCATCACCGCCAATGTCTTTACGACGTACTTGACGTGCACGTACAGAACCTTCAACTACAGGTCCAACGATTTCAAGGTGAGATGGGTTAAACGCCAATGCCAAGTGAACTTCACCACCTGGAGTCATCACGTTAGAAGAGAAACCTTGGTGATACTTAACGTCACCAGAACCTTTTTTGTGTAGTGATTTACCTTCGAACTCACCAAACAGGTCAGCCGGGTTTTTACCCATGATGTTAACCAGAAGGTTCAGACGACCACGGTGTGGCATACCGATTACGACTTCTTTACAGCCTACAGAACCGGCACGCTGGATCAATTCATTCACCATAGGAATGAAAGACTCACCACCTTCAACACCAAAACGTTTTGCACCCACGAATTTATTACCGAGGTATTTTTCCAGACCTTCAGCCGCAGTTAAACGTTCAAGAACATGTTTTTTCTGATCAGCACTCAGGCCATATTGACCACGTGCGCTTTCAAGACGTTGCTGGATCCAGCGTTTTTCTTTGGTATCCACGATATGCATGTATTCAGCACCGATAGAGCTACAGTAAGTCGCTTCCATCACTTGGACCATTTCGCCCAAAGTCGCTGCTTCCTTACCAATCGCAAGGTTACCGGTATTGAATATAGTGTCCAGATCAGATTGAGTTAAACCATGCGCAGAAAGATCAAGATCTGGCACAACTTCGCGTTTAGCCAGACCTAATGGATCCAATTTTGCTTTTTGGTGGCCACGGTTACGGTACGCAGCAATCAGCTGTAAAACACCAATTTGACGACGTTCATGCTCTGAACTTACTGTCGATTGGATAACAGGCTGAATACGGCTTGAATTGCGACCTAAAAGTAGGAATTGCTCACGTACATTACTGTGTGGTTGATCACCTTTTGGGAATTTATCGAAGTACGCTCTCCAGTCAGCACCCACTGAGTCTGGAGCAGTGAGGTACTGCTCATAAAGTTCTTCAATATACGCTGCACTATCAGCGGAAAGTTCAGTGTCAAGACGCAGAGCGTCAGCAACTTCTTGCATTTGTGGACCCATTTCCTATTGCAAAAACATTTTCAGGATGCTTTTTAAGCAAAACCCAGGATTAGTAATGTCAAATTGATAATTCAACATTAGTCCCCCATAAGGCATAAGCCATGAGGCGTTATCACCACACCAAGAAAATTCTTGATATGTTTAATGAACAATAACGCCCCTCAGCGGCATCATCACTCATTGAATACCCGATCGTGACCGAGCAATTTTTTTGCAAATCGACTTAGAAAAAACAAAGATTTAAACTATATTTTTTCTAAAGCGACTTTGACTTACATTTATATACCAGTCTCTACTTTTTCCGTGTTTAAAAAATGTACATCGGCCCACACATTTTTTAAATATAGTCTTGTGCTAAATGCTATCACGATCTCGACTAATCAATTGATTTTTTTGACGAGGAACGCATGTTTTTTAGTCAAATACTTCCGTCAGAAATTACTCTAACATAGGGAGCTTTAAATGAAAAACACATTCAGCGTAGACTAAAGTCCTACATCTTTTTGATAAACAAAAAGAGAGTAAATCTTCCAATCCACTCCCTTTGCAACTTTGCGTTATATAATAACATTATTGAAAACCTTTTTCAGTCCAGAATTACATCTAAAAATCATAAATACCTCAAATAACATCATAATAGTGCATAAATCCGACCAGAATGCTCTGCAATGATTCATCACCCGATTTGATCATATGAGATACAGCACCAATAACAGCAGTTTTCACTACCACTGTTCGTTTATGGAGCCCTATAAAGCAAAAAGCACACCACTTGGTGTGCTTTTTGAAAAACTGTTTATTGCAGTCTAAATTAGCCAGCCATATCTAGAAGCATGTTACGGATGTGACCGATTGCTTTAGTAGGGTTCAAGCCTTTAGGACATACAGATACACAGTTCATAATGCCTTTACAACGGAACAGAGAGAACGGATCGTCAAGACGAGCCAGACGCTCTTGAGTACCTGTATCACGCGAATCGATAATGAAACGGTATGCATTCAACAATGCTGAAGGACCCAAGAACTTGTCTGGGTTCCACCAGAATGATGGGCATGAAGTTGAACAACATGCACAAAGAATACACTCATACAGACCATTCAAGTGTTCACGTTCTTCAGGAGACTGCAGACGCTCTTTAGGAGGTGCAGGCTGGTTGTTGATCAAGAACGGATGAATCTTGTTGTACTGGTCGTAGAACTGGTTCATGTCAACTACAAGGTCTTTGATTACTGGAAGACCAGGTAGTGGACGAATCGTGATTTCATTTGGTAAATCGTTCAGGTTCCAAAGACACGCCAAACCGTTTTTACCATTAATGTTCACACCATCAGAACCACAGATCCCTTCACGGCATGAACGACGGAATGTCAAAGATTCGTCCTGTACTTTTAATGCAAGAAGCGCATCAAGCAACATACGGTGCTTATCAGTCAGTTCAAGCTTAAAAGTTTGCATATACGGTGCTTTATCCTTATCAGGATCATAGCGGTAGATATTAAATGTACGAGTACCTCTACTCATCTT
>NZ_DFDO01000189.1:1282-7999 GCF_002367915.1 Acinetobacter sp. UBA3025 | reverse complement strand
TAATTTCCATGTAAATCATACTATGCGCTATGTTAATTTGTCTGCCTACTACGCATTAAAATCTTTAATTACATGAACTCCAATTCGACAGCACCACGGCCTTATGCCATGTCCTGGATTATTTTGCTGGCTTCACTGACTGCACTTGGTCCTTTATCCATTGATATGTATCTCTCTGCCTTGCCAGAAATGGCAGCGGATTTTGGTGTCAGCACCCAGATGGTCTCCAATAGTCTGCCAGCTTATTTCCTTGGACTAGCGGTTGGGCAGTTGCTATATGGCCCGATCAGTGACCGAATTGGACGTAAGCCACCACTTTATTTTGGATTGTGCCTGTATATTCTGGCCAGCCTGCTGTGTATGTTTGCGCAGAATGAATGGAGCCTGATTGCAGCACGGGTATTACAAGCCTTAGGAGGATGTGTAGGAGTCGTGGTTGCCCGAGCAACCATTCGTGATCGGCTGGATATGCAGGCGGCTGCACAGGCCTTTGCCAGCATGATGATTGTAACGACCATTGCACCGATTATTGCGCCAAGTCTCGGCGCATGGGTACTGATGTTCTTTGAGTGGAATATTATTTTCTTGGTGCTGATGGGCTGTGGCTTGTTTAGTCTGGTCTGTGTGCATTTTTTCTTTCAGGAAACCTTGCCTCCGGAACGCCGTCTTAAACTGAATTTGCAGCAGGTATTGAGTTTATACCGAACCATTTTTCAGGATGAGAGTTTCAGACGACCGATGCTGGTGGGCTGTTTTTCTGGGGCGGTGATGTTCTGCTATATCAGCGCTTCTTCAGCCATTCTGATGGATCATTATCATCTCACTGAACAGCAGTTTGCTTATGCTTTCGGGGGGAATGCTGTGGGAATCATGCTGTTTTCGACCATGAATAAGCATCTGGCTCAATATCTTTCAGTATTAAGTCGTTTAAAACTAGGTGCCTCTTTACAGGGAATCGGTGTCCTGGCTTTACTGGTTTTAGGCTATCTGAATATTGAATCTGTTGTTCTGGTCATGGCGGCCTTATTTGTCGTTGTGGCCTCCATTGGTTTTGTGGGACCGAATGCGATGGCGCTGGCCATGGCAGAGCAGGGCGCGCGTGCCGGAACAGCCAGTGCGATTATGGGCAGTATGCAATTTGTCTGCGGTTTGTTGGGCGGAGTTTTATTGAACTTTATGTTCTGGGATGCTTTATTCAATATGGCCTTGGTGATGGCGATCTTTGTGGTTATAGCCTTTAGGTCTGTATTGAAATTAGAACTGCCTAGAGTTAAACAAAGATAAGAAGCTGCAAGAGCTCTATATCTCTATCAGATGATCCAAGCAGCTCAAAGTTGATGCTTGGATCATGACTTATCTAATCTTATTCATCTACAAAAACGGCAAATTCCTCTACCGGAACACGTGGGGTAATAAAGGTATTTACGATATGGTCTGGATCTGCATAGCCTAGTGACATGCCACAGACCAGCTCTTCATCTTTACCTGCGCCCAGTACATCCAGCACGATTCTATGAAAATGATTCCAGGCCGCCTGCGGACAGGTGTCCAGACCACGTGCCTTGGCAGCCAGCATCACGTTCTGAATCATCATGGAAATATCCATTTTTGAACCAACGCCCAAATCCTTATGCAGGGTGAAGAATAGCCCCACTGGTGCATCAAACAATTCAAAATTACGCAGGTTCTGGCGTGCCATTTTCTCTTTTTCGCCTTTCTGGATGTTTAACAAACCATATAAGCCCCAGCCATTTTCACGGCGTCGGTCGATATAAGGAGAGAACCATTGCTCGGGATAATAGGCAAAGGTTTCTTCATATTGCGCGGCCAGTGCCGTATTTTGATAAAGCTCCATTTGCGCCTGACAGACACGCTGCACCAGCTCGTCACGTTTTTTTCCTGTCAGCACATATACTTTCCATGGCTGGGTATTGGTCCCTGAAGGGGCACGGCTGGCTACAGTTAAAATGTCTTTGAGCATGTCGGTACTGACTGGCGTATCCAGAAAAGCACGAACTGAATGACGGGAAGTAATGGTTTGATCTACAGCATGAACGAGGTTTTGATCCATTTTAATTTCCAATCTCATATCCTTAATGATGGTGAACTGACTATAAACCAAACAAACCCTGTCGGGCAGGGGGAATTTTAGTTTCACAGTGAATTGAGATGATTAATAAAAATCACATGAATGAGAATGTACTTAGGTGATATAGGAGTTATATAAATAGCCTAAAAAATTTATTGAATGTTTAAACAAAATTGCTTCTGAACATGCAACCGATATTTTAGATGCTGATATCTTGAGCAATTAACATCAATGGCTGGAACTAAAAGGAAAGTTAAAAACAAAATAGAATGATTAAAATTCAATCTTAAAAATAAAATTAAATATCCGTTTTTACGTTCAATTAATATTTTATTTCGATTAAAATTTAGGGGTAGTAAACTATAAAAAATAAGAAGTTATAATTATTTTTTATATATTCGCTAAATATAGTTAATAAAAAACAATAAAACTTTATACAAAGAAACAGCATAATGTGCGACTTTTCAATTGAATACATGCATTTTGAAGAAATAATGAAGATTGCATGGTCAAGCTCTATTTGAAATATCATTATTCCAAATGACTTGATGAACTCAGTAAGGTTAAAAGCACTCATGCAGCAATTCATGCTGGTTGAGAAGTAAAAAATATAGGCTGGATGTTATCGCTATGAGTTGCACGCTTAGATGAATTTATGCATCTGGCGTAGCTGATGCAATCAGCAAAAGGCCGTTTTTCGCTTTTATAAATCTCTCACTGAATATGATCATCACGATGATATTCATAAGTTTGAAACAGATGCGGAATGCTTTGTTGATTCTAAAAGCGATGGATGAATGAAGAAGATGACAATTACATGGGGTAATGTAAGGTTTTCTTTTATAGAAATGAATCGCAACACGACTTTTAGAATGACAAAAATTCAAAACCATCTTGGACAAAAAAATTATGGATTTTACTTTTAACGCATTTTATACCCTGATCGCTGCAGTAATTGTGCTATTACTGGGCCGGTTTCTGGTGGATAAAATCGATTTTTTAAAACGTTACAACATTCCTGAACCTGTCGCAGGTGGTCTGGTTGCAGCGGTTATCTCTCTGCTGGTTCATTCGTTCTGGGGCTATAGCATTACTACGAGTGCAGAGCTGCAAACCAGTTTCATGCTGATTTTCTTTGCGTCAATCGGTTTAAGCGCGAACTTTGCCAAATTGCGTGAAGGCGGTATTGGACTGGTGATCTTCCTGGTTGCCATCTCAACATTTATTGCACTACAAAACGCAGTCGGCATGGGCTTGGCAAGTTTACTGGGTATTGATCCCCTGATTGGTCTGATTGCCGGCTCGATTACGCTGACTGGTGGACATGGTACTGCTGGCGCCTGGGGTGAAATTATGGAGGTTGAGCATGGTATTCAGGGGGCTTTGGCGCTCGGGATGGCAAGTGCGACCTTTGGTCTGATTATTGGTGGAATTATCGGTGGGCCTTTGGCGAAACTGTTGATTAACCGTCATAATCTTGCTGTGGCACGTACCGATCAGCAGATCGAAAAACGTGACAACACGCCAATGGACAGCACGACAGATGAATATGTGCAATTTGAATATCCACATCGTGTCCGTCTGATCACTGCCGATAATGCCATTACCACACTTGGTCTGTTTGCAGGCTGTCTGGCATTTGCGGAGCTGATGACTGGCTTCAGTAAAGATACAGTATTTGAACTGCCAACATTTGTATGGGCACTGGCAGGTGGCGTGATTCTGCGTAACGTGCTGGAAGGCATCCTGAAAATCCAGATCTTCGACCGTGCGATTGATGTGTTTGGTAATGCTTCATTGTCGCTTTATCTGGCCATGGCGCTGCTGTCATTAAAATTATGGCAACTGGCGGATCTGGCAGGACCATTGATGGTGATTCTCGGTGCACAGACCTTGACTATGGCTTTATATGCAGCATTTGTCACTTTCCGGGTGATGGGCAAAAACTACGATGCCGCAGTACTTGCTGCAGGTCACTGTGGTTTCGGGATGGGTGCAACCCCAACGGCTGTTGCCAATATGCAGGCGATTACCAATATGTATGGTGCGTCGCATAAAGCCTTCCTGATCGTTCCATTATGTGGTGCGTTCTTCGTTGACTTGATTAATGCCACGATCATCCAAATGATCTTGAAATTTTTCGTCTAATTTTAAGCTAGATAATGAGTCATAAGCTCATAAGGATATGACATGAATGATCAGCTAAATGAAACCTTACTGGGCTGGGTCGATGCCTTAAATGGTCCACTCTGGGACTTTTTGGTGGTGTTTCTAGTCGCAGTCGGTATTTTGTATACGATCATGACCGGTGCAGTACAGATCCGTTTATTCTGGCACAGTATCAAAGTCATGAAACGTAGTCGTGGCAAGGTCGATGATGACCATGGTATTACGCCGTTTCAGGCCTTTGTAACAGGTCTGGCTAGCCGGGTCGGTGTGGGTAATGTTGCAGGTGTTGCCATTGCGATTGCTGTCGGTGGTCCAGGTGCTGTGTTCTGGATGTGGTTTACTGCATTTCTGGGAATGAGTTCTGCTTTTGTAGAATCATCATTAGCCCAGTTGTTTAAAGTTCGGGATAACAAGAATCAGCAATTCCGTGGTGGACCTGCGTATTACATTACTCAGGGTCTTAAACAGAAATGGCTGGGAATTGTCTTTGCAATTGCACTGATTACGACCTATGGCTTTGTGTTCAATGCCGTGCAGGCCAATGCCATTACGGGTGCAACCTCACATGCCTGGGGCTGGAATGAAGCCAATCTGATGTTGCCATTAGGTGGTTTCGATCTGGAAGTTTCCTGGATTGGTCTGGTCTTGGTCTTGATTACGGCCATGATTATTTTTGGCGGGATCAAACGGATTGCAAAAGTTGCTGAAGGGGTGGTCCCTTTCATGGCAGTTCTTTATCTGGGTGTAGCTTTATATATCGCCGTCATCAATTACGATATGTTGCCGTCTATTTTTCAGCTGATCTTTAGCAAAGCATTTGAGTTTGAAGCAGCTGCAGGCGGTTTCTTCGGTGCCATGATCTCGATGGCCATGATGATGGGGATTAAGCGCGGTTTATTTTCGAATGAAGCGGGGATGGGTTCAGCACCGAATGCGGCGGCTGCCTCTGACGTGAAACATCCGGTGAATCAGGGTCTGGTTCAAATGCTTGGCGTATTTGTAGATACCTTCGTTGTGTGTTCATGTACCGCTATCGTGATTCTGGTTTCTGGCCTATATGAAAATGCCGGTTTTGAAGGCGTGACCTTGACCCAGATGGCACTTGAAAGCCAGATTGGTGCTTGGGGCGATGACTTCCTGGCCTTGATTCTGTTCCTGTTTGCCTATTCTTCTATCATTGGTAACTATGCCTATGCAGAAGGAAATATTCAGTTCATCAATAATAACAGCAAGGTCATGTTTATTTTCCGGTTGCTGGTATTGTTTATGGTGTATTTCGGCTCGATTGCCAGTGTGCCATTGATCTGGAATATGGCGGACCTGTTCATGGGCGTCATGGCCAGTATTAACCTGATTGCGATTGTGCTGCTGATGCCATTTATTTTGATGCTGCTCAAGGACTATACTGGTCAGCTAAAACGTGGCATCGAGCAACCAGAGTTTAAGCTCGATGACCATCCGAAATTTAAAGATAAAGTTAAATCAGATGTCTGGTAAGACTTGAGCAAAAAGCCCCGACTGGTTCGGGGCTTTTTTATGGGTTTAAATGGTTAGAATGACACAACATTAAGGTAGCTTTGATATAGGATAAATCCGGCAATCAGGCTGAACCAGACTGGTAATTTCGAACGTAACAGTAAAATCATCACGATGACAAAAACCAGATCAGACCAGGAACGAAAATATGCCTGAGAGAGATCAATCAGCAAATATAAAAGCAGTCCGACGACTGCCGCATTAATCCCGCTCACCGCCTGAAAAATAATACGTTGCTGCATTAACCATGACCAATAAGGCAAAGTAGCAAAAATCAGAAAAAATGAAGGCAGAAAAATGGCACAGGTTGCTAACAGTGCATTAATCCAGGATGAACCTGTCCAAGGTAACAGAGCACCGACATAGCTGGCAAAACTAAATAATGGACCCGGCATCAGCTGAGCAAACGCATAACCTAGATCGAAAGATTGGGGCGAAAGCAAATTGGTTGCCACAAAGTCCTGATGCAGCAAAGGCAGAATGACATGCCCGCCACCAAAAACTAGCGAACCGGTTTGATAGAAATCAGCAAAAAATGCGAGTTCAGGCCAAGAACCAGATTTGACTAGTAGAGGAATCAGGAAAAACGGTAATAAAAATGCGATGAACCAGTAAGGTGCATGACGTGGCCGAATATAACTTGAGTGAATGGTAGATGAATTTGAAGCAGGCTTATTTTCCCGAAAAGGACTAGAAAATTTTGCCATTACGAGGCCAAAAACTGCCCCTAAAATAATGACCAGTAGCTGATTCAAACTGATACTAATGAAGCTTAGGATCAGGACTGAAATGAAGACCAGTACATACTGCCAGATGCTCTTGCAGAAGCTATTGAGCATTTGCCAGAATGCCCAGACGATTACAGAAAAAACGATCAATTGAATGCTATGAAAGCTGTTTGAGTTTAGAATATGGAAATAGTA
>NZ_DFDO01000189.1:0-1156 GCF_002367915.1 Acinetobacter sp. UBA3025 | reverse complement strand
TATGGAAATAGTACTGACCAAGTACGGCGATCAAGCTCATCAAAAGCGCTGAAGGTAAGGTAAACCCAAGCCAGGCCATGAATGCTCCAGCATAACCCCTTTGCAGATAGCCAATTGAAAGGCCTACCTGGCTGCTGCTTGGGCCGGGCAAAAGCTGCGCTAATGCAACCAGCTGACCATATTGTGTCGCATTTAACCACTGTAACTGGTCGACAAATTTACGGTGAAAAAACACCAGATGTGCTGCCGGTCCACCAAATGCCATACAGCCCAGTTGCAGGAAGGTGAGAAAGATCCGGTACAGTGAAGGTGTATTCATACAGTGGCTGAAAATTGAAAGACATTAGTGCAACTGTATGACAGTTTTACGAAATTCTACAGATTATTTAAGCATGTGTTTATACACTATGTTGCTTTAACAAAATGAGGACGTGCTCTGCATGCAGAAATATGTACTGAGTATATTGGCGATGACAATGGTAGGTCTGAGCGGCTGCCAAACGGCATCCGGTTTTAATCCATCTAACTCTAGTCATAAATCTGCCAGTTCAGTAGCAGAAGCCCAGGCACGTCCAAACCAGATCAATTTCCGCAAAATCAAGCAAACAGAAAACCGTCCAGTGATTGCACTGGTTCTTGGCAGTGGCGGTGCGCGTGGCTATGCGCATATCGGTGCGATTGAAGTATTAGAACAGGCAGGCATACAACCTGACTTTATTGTGGGAACCAGTGCAGGCAGTATTGTTGGTTCCATTTATGCCAGTGGTAAACCAGCGATTGAACTGCGTAATATTGCATTAAGCATGAAAGCGACTGATGTTCGCGACATCAAGCTGGACCGTAAAGGCTTTTTTGATGGCAAAAAAGTTGAAAATTATGTGAATTTACAAGTCGATCAGACACCTCTGCAAGCCATGAAAATCCCGATGTTTGTGGTAGCCACAGCCTTGAAAGAGGGCAAGCGCGTAGTTTTTAATTATGGTAATACCGGTCAGGCAGTGCGTGCATCCGTTTCTATTCCAAGCATGTTTATTCCGACTGTTATCCAGAAAAAGGAATATGTGGATGGAGGGCTGGTCAGTCCAGTACCGGTCAAAGTAGCTCGTGAGTTGGGCGCTGATATTGTCATTGCTGTCGATATTCTGGCGCAGCCGAT
>NZ_DFDO01000192.1:0-8599 GCF_002367915.1 Acinetobacter sp. UBA3025 | reverse complement strand
CGCTCTTCCGATCTTCCATGCGGCAGAAGGATATTTGGCCCGTCTGGTAAAAAAAGGCGAAACGGTAGTAATCTGCGAGCAGATCGGTGAAGTGACTGGTAAAGGTCCAGTTGAACGTGGGGTCGTCCGAATTATCACTCCCGGGACTTTAACTGATGATGCCTTATTAGGTGCGCATCAAACCTCCAACTTGGTTGCTCTGTATGTTCACCAGCAACAAATCGGAATTGCACTTCTCGACCTGAGTGCGGGTTTATTTAAAGTCCAGCAAATCGATTATGACTTAAGTCAGTTAGCCATTGAGTTGGCACGCCTGATGCCAAGTGAAATTGTGATTGATGAAAATCTGCAAGATCAAGCTCTGGTAAAACACTTAAAACAACAACTAGATGTTCCTATTAGCAAACGTCCGAATGTTGACTTTAACCAAAACAATGCCCAGAAGACCTTATGTGACCAGTTTGCAGTGAGTACACTTTCAGGTTTCGGAATTGATCATCTGCCCTTGGCCAAAGCTGCTGCAGCCGCATTGATTCACTATGCCAAAGAAACCCAGAAAACGGCTTTACCGCATATCCGAACCATTCAACTGGAACAAAGTTCAGACTTTATTGCACTGGATCCAGTGAGCCGTCGTAATCTGGAGCTAATTGAGCCTTTATTTGAACATGGCACTTCATTGTTCCAGCTGATCAATGACTGTCAGACCGCTATGGGTGGCCGTCTGCTTAGCCGCACCCTGATGCAACCGCTTCGTGATACTGCGATACTGGATGAGCGACTGGATGCGACACAGGCATTGCTTGAAGGTTTCCATGAATCGCCAGTCCGTCTGGTCTTAAAAGAAATTAGTGATATTGAACGTGTACTCAGCCGTATCGCTTTAGGTAGTGCTCGTCCACGTGATTTAGTGCAGTTGCGTCAAGCCTGTGCACAGATTCCATTTTTACGCCATGCGTTACAACCGCTGTTAAGTCAGCAGAATTCGAAATTATTACAACAACTGAATGAAGAACTGGGCGATTTTCATGGCCTGCATCAGCGCCTGATGTCAGCCATTGTTGAAAATCCACCGGTACTGCTACGTGATGGCAATGTCATTGCAGAAGGTTTCGATAGCGAGCTGGATGAGCTGCGTAAAATCCGTGATCATGCCGGCCAGTTCCTGATTGATCTGGAAATTAAGGAACGGGAGCAAAGTGGCATTCCTACCCTGAAAATCGGCTATAACCGTGTCAGTGGTTATTATATCGAACTGACTCGTGCACAAGCTGAACAGGCACCTGAACATTATATCCGTCGCCAAACGCTGAAAAATGCTGAGCGTTATATCACGCCTGAACTAAAAGCTTTTGAAGATAAAGTATTGTCTAGCGAATCCCGTGCACTTGCTCGCGAGAAAATGCTATTCGAAATGTTGCTGGATGAACTGCGTCAGGATATTGGCAATCTACAGATGATGAGCAGTGCGATTGCCCAGATCGATCTGTTGGCAAACTTTGCCCATCAGGCACGTTTACGCAATTGGGCACGACCAAAATTCAGCCCTGAAATTGGTGTGAAAATCGTTGCCGGCCGTCATCCTGTGGTTGAAGCCTTAAGCAAGGCAGCCTTTACTCCAAATGATACCCAGCTGGATTATCAGCACCGTATGGCCATTATCACCGGTCCAAATATGGGTGGTAAATCCACCTTTATGCGCCAGACTGCCCTGATTGCCCTACTGGCTTATTGCGGTAGTTATGTGCCAGCGCAATCGACAACACTGGGTCCAATTGACCGAATCTTTACCCGGATTGGCTCTGCAGATGATTTGTCGACTGGCAAATCAACCTTTATGGTGGAAATGACGGAAACTTCGCAAATTCTGCATCATGCTACCAGTCAATCTCTGGTTCTGATGGATGAAGTGGGTCGTGGAACCAGTACTTATGACGGGCTGTCCCTGGCTTGGGCTTGTGTACTGGATCTGACTAAACGGATTCAATGTCTATGTCTGTTCGCAACGCATTATTTTGAGCTAACCGAACTGGACAAAGAAGCAGGAATTGATAACTATCATGTCACAGCCAAAGAACTAAATGGCAACCTTATTCTGCTGCATAAAGTCCAACATGGCCCAGCTAGCCAGAGTCATGGTTTACAGGTGGCTAAACTGGCAGGTATTCCTGCGGCTGTAATTAAAGAAGCTCAGCATCGCTTGAAGATTCTGGAAAAGCAGCATCAGGCCAAACCACAGAGTCCGCAGCATGATCTGTTTGCGATGCCTGAAATCATCGAAAAAGTCATCGAGATTGAAAAGCCTTCAGCAGCGCTTGAATTATTAGAAGACCTTGATGTCGACAATCTGAGCCCACGTGAAGCATTACAGCAACTTTATGCTCTTAAAGATCTCATGAAACAGCCAAGTTAAAATCTCTTCTAAGCCCTATCCCGCATAGGGCTTAGCTGATGATGATTCTCATTCCCTAAGCCTTTCATCCAATCATCGCAGTTTTTTCAAATTTAACAGCCCTATATATAACAAATATCAATAAAAGGAATTGTTTGTTCCCTCTATTTTTGCCTAAAATACGGTATTCGTCATTAGAACCATATTTTTTAGGTAGCTGTCGCCATGACCTTCGTTGTCACTGAAAATTGTATTAAATGTAAATATCAAGACTGTGTTGAAGTTTGCCCTGTAGACTGTTTCTATGAAGGTCCTAACTTCCTTGTGATTAACCCGGACGAGTGTATCGACTGCGCGTTATGTGAGCCTGAATGTCCTGCAAATGCAATTTTCTCTGAAGATGAGTTACCGGAAGGCCAAGAAGTCTTTATCGAGCTAAATGCTGAACTGTCCCAAAAATGGCCGAACATCACTCAAATTGGTGAGCAACCTGCTGACCGTGAAGAGTGGAATGGTAAAACTGATAAATTACAATATCTTGAAAAATAATTTTTCAAATCTTAAAAAAGACCAGCACAGACTGGTCTTTTTTATACCCCATCCACACATTTCATTGCAATTTATCCTGATTTTCTCCGTAAAAGTGGACTAAAATAGCGCTATTTTAAAATATCTGAATTGCTATCAATGAAGCATTTAATAAAGGGGTTATTGAGTGTTTGTATAATCCCGCTTGTCTTTGTAGGATGTGCTACCACCACAAAACAGTCTGGTAAAGTAACTCCAGATAAAAGGATTTACATCCCAGAAGAACGAGTCCAGTACAACCATAAACCACAGCCTAAACCGGTTCCTTATGTCTATACTCACTGGGTATCGGCACTAAATAACCTGTCTCTTGTACGTGAATATGAAAACTTTTTGGCCCAGCAAGGGGTCGGAAATATTATTCCAAGTTTTGAGCTGATGCGTACTGCACGGGATTGGGCTAAATGTGGTCGATCGCAATATATGATTCCAAGCCGTGAGCTCTGGTCAAATCAGGTGCCTACTTTACGTGTCTTCAAATATCTGGTTGCTGCCAATGTACTGACTGATTTTGAAGTCACTTCGGTTTATCGTGACCTGCCTTTAAATCAGTGTGCCGGTGGAGCCAATTCTTCACGTCACCTGTTTAACTCGGCAATTGATTTTCGGATCGGACCTGAGTACCCACAGGCTCAGGATTATGCAGCGATTGAAAATACCAAGTTCAAACTGTGCCAGTTTTGGTTACAGCATGGACAAAGCCTGAATATGGGGCTCGGTTTATATGCCTCTGGCCAAATCCATATTGATACTCAAGGTTATCGCACTTGGGGCCCGGATTTAAGTCGTCGCTCATCAATGTGTAATTACTAAGTCATTTCATTTTCTATACAAAGCCAGCTTTTGGCTTTGTATAGCCTAAAAAATCAGCGAATATAGAACAATAAATTGCGCTGTGCCCGGAAAAGTTTAAAATGCACGCATCACAACAAAGGTGCGAGTACTATGCAACAAATGTGGACAGATATTGACCGCTACATTGATTCACATTTAATTCCTGAAGATCCTATCCTGAATCAGACTCTTGAAAATACTGCTGCACATGGTTTTCCAGATCATCTGGCTGTTGCGCCAAATCAGGGAATGCTGCTGCAAATGCTGATCCAAATGAATAAGTGCAAACGTGTACTGGAACTGGGAACCTTTGCTGCATATAGCACCATGTGGCTGGCTCGTGCCCTACCTGAAGACGGTTATATCCTGACCATTGAAGGCCGTGACACGCATGCTGCCATGGGACAGGAAAATATTGATCGTGCACAGTTAAAACAGAAAGTTGAGCTGAAATGTGGCCGTGCTGCAGATGTGCTTCGTGCCCTGCCTGAAGGTACTGAAGCCTTCGACTTTATTTTTATTGATGCTGATAAGCAAAGTTATCCTGAATATCTTGAGCTGAGCTTAAACCTTTCTCACTCCGGCACCATTATCTTCCTGGACAATGTGATTCGTGCCGGTGATATCATCAATCCGGACAATAAAAAACCAAGTATTGAAGGCATTCGTGACATGTTTAAAGCGCTGGAAAATCATCCACGTATCTTGTCTTGTACTGCTTTACAGACCGTCGGTAGCAAAGGCCATGATGGTTTTGCACTCGCAATTGTCAAATAATACGACTAGAACAAAAATCAGCCAATAAAGTATTCCTGATAAATAACATCATCTTACAGAATGTAACCACAGAGTTATCCACAACATATGAGGATAACTCTGGTTATTTTTAATTCAAGCTGTAACAATTTATCAAAAAATACATCTATGCCAGTTTTATCACCTTCTTTCTACTTCGCTACCAATAATGGCACTTTAGAATTTCGGAAAATCGTTGTCGCAATACTACCCAAGAAGAACTGGTGGATTTTGCTATGACTGAATGCTCCCAAGACAATTAACTGAATCCCATGTTCCTGCTGATAAGACAGGATATTCTCAGCCACTTCTCCGTAACGGTATTCTGGCACGACCTCTAGTCCTGCTTCTGTCAAATATTGCAGAGGCTCATTCAGGATTTCCACATGATCCCCGATATAAAGCAGATGACATTGTAATTGTCTTAATAAATCACTTTCTGCAATACGTTTCATCATCTTCACACAAGTCGGTGAATATTCATAAGCGAAAATAAAACGTGTCGGTGGTCTGAAGTGTTCCCCTACAGTCATCACTGTACAGTTAGCACCACGGATAAAGTTTTCAACATTGGTGCCAATTGGCTTGTTTTTCTCCGCAGAACGCTCACCAAGTAATCCAATGACTGCAATATCATCAGGCTTTAGAATCTGAAAACTTTGTTCCAGAAAATCGCCTTTTTCCTGAATATGTGTGGTGCGGATGCCATAATCTTTAAAGATACGATCCGAAATATGCTGGAGTAGATTATTGCTATAACTAAGCGCAATTTCACTTTGCTTTTGCTCCAGCTCAGCCAGCTCTTTAAGTAACATGGCATTGCTTTCAAAGCCAATTACACCGCTAATTTCCCCAAGATGATAACTGGCCGGGTAATAATCCAGAACTTGTAATAAAACCAGTTCACGGCCGGTCTGTTTGGCAATCCATGCAGCAGCATCTGCAAGCGCGTTCGTGCATGGTGAGGAGTCTATGCAGGCAATGACACGTTTCATGTTCAGCCTCTCTTTTATAATAAAAATTTCTTAGTTATTTTTAACTTAGCACAAGCATTAGTAAATGTGCACTGAAATCTGTAAGGCTTGAATTGAAATATGTTAACTTTTATGTGATGTGATAAGGCCTTTACTCAATATTAAGCACTTGATATAAATCCTTTTTCCATGCGCCTATTTCATTATTTTAATCACGATATCGAATCAATTTTGCCGGATTTCCGGCGACAATTGCACGTGCTTCAATATCCTTCGTAACCATGCTATTCATCCCTATAATCGCCTGATCAGCAATTTTCACCCCATCTTTAATGCCAACATTGGCACCTAACCAGACATCCCGACCAATCTCAATTCCTTTGGACCTGACTGACTGCTGATAAATCGGCTGATCCAATTCCATCCCATGATCAAAGGCATAAAGATGACAATAGGCTGCGATGCGTACCTGATCATGCAGTTTAATCCCAACCCGACCACCATCCAGAATACAGTGATGATTGATTGCAACTTCGTTACCTATTTCTAAAGGACCATGTAGCGTACAATCTGCCGCAATAAAGGTATTATCTCCGATACTAATTTTACGACCCGGCTCAGCAAAGATATGCGCCAATGGCGAAATAAAACAGTTTTCTCCAATTTCGACTGTTTCCATCTCCATTAGATAGGTCTGATATTCTTTCTGCCAAGCTTCAGCCCAACCACGATTCTTGGGTTTTAAGGACCAATATAACCAAGGCATATAATTCAGGCGGTGTTTATGCTGCTCACGATATTTCAGCAATGGATCTGGTTCAGTCATCTGCGGCTTCTTCTATGATTTTTAACTGTTCACGTCCACGAGTAACATCCTGAATCTTCAGGGCAAAAGGTTCAAGCTGATGTTTCTGGAATTGTGCCTGAACCTGTACGCCTTCAGCCGAATATTCTTCCTGATAATCAATCTGCAGCTGATTCAGCTCATACTGAAAAATGGCCCATTCATTAAACTGGCAAGCAAATTCGACTTTTTTCTTTTCAATCAGTTCAATTTTTTCAGCTAATAACAAACATTGCCCAGCACAGCCCCCATAGGCACGGACCAGACCACCGGTGCCTAATTTAATACCGCCATACCAGCGATTCACCAGTACCAGTACATTGGTTAGCTCATTGCCTTCAATGGTCGCGAGGATCGGTCGGCCTGCGGTACCCGATGGCTCACCATCATCATTAAAGCGTACATGATGACCGATTTTCCAGACCCAGCATTGATGAGTGGTGGTCGGATCACGGTAGGCCTCCAGAAAATCCTTCACATCCTGCTCATTTTCTACAGGTGTGGCAAAGGCCTGAAATCGGCTTTTTTTGATGTCTTCCTCAAAGCTGACAAGGCTGGCAATAGTAAATGGCATAACTTCAGGCATTCAAATTTCACCTGTGCAGTATACCTGTTTTGACGTGGCAAAGAAAAAGCCTCTCTATACGAGAGGCTTGATTCAATTTAATTTTATTAATTACTTTTAAATTTAACGTTCACGCAATGCTTCTTTAGCCTTGTTGAATGGCTTGATCAGATAATCCATTACCGTTTTTGCGCCGGTACGAATATCGACGGAGGCCACCATACCTGGTGTGATATTGAACTCCTGTCCAGCAGCATTTCTCAGCTTGTCACTATCGGTACGGATATACACCCGATAATAGAACTGATCCTGTTTGACTTCATCTCGTAAGGTATCTGGTGAAATCACGGTCACCTTTCCTTTTAGACCGCCATAAATCGAGTAATCATAGGCAGTAATCTTAACCAGTGCTTCCTGATCAGGCCGGATAAAGGCAATATCACGTGGTGAAATTCGGGCCTTAACCAGTAATTTTTCATCCAGAGGCACGATAGTCATCAGCTTGCCATTTTGCGGAACCACGCCCCCTAAAGTCATGACATCAATTTCTTTGACCACACCACGAACTGGGGATTTAAAAATGGTCCGGTTCAAGGTATCTGACTTACCGCGTACCACCTGTTGCTGGGTTTCCACATCAGTATTGGCTTTGGACAGCTCTTCCCGTGCTTTCACATAATATTGGTTGCGAATATCATTCATCTGGTTACGCAGGTCATTGGCTTCACGCTTCAACCGTAAAACTTCAACTTCACTGGCTGCCCCTTTAGCCACCAATGGCGCGGTCATTTCCAGTTCCTGTTGTACCAGTACCAATGCCTGTTGCAAGCCGGCAAGAGATTCTTCCAAATTGGCACGACGTGACTGATACAGTGCGGTTTCTTCTTTAACCAGTTTCGGATATTTCAGCACTTCTTCCGGGAAAGACAACGGCGTACCACTTACTTCTGCACGTAAACGGGCGGAAGTCGCACGTGAAGCGATCAGTATGGATTCTGATTCGCCGACATTAGATTCAAATCGGGTTGGATCGAGCTGTGCCAAGACTTGACCACGTTCCACAATCTCGCCTTCTTTGACATTCAACTTGGTTAGAATGCCACCCTCCAGAGACTGAATCACCTGTTCCTTGGAAGATGGAATGACTTTACCCGTACCGGTCGAGACCTCTTCCAGTTTAAATAACCAGGCCCATGTCAGCAGTATTAACAAACCAATGCCCACAATCCAGATAATCAGACTAGATTTAGGTAATGGCGGTTCCTGAAAGCTCACTTTGTTTGAACGCGTTAATGTTTGTGGTTCACTCATGCGCTTGCTCCCACGACCCGTTTAGTTCCTACCTGTGACTGATTTAATATTTGGTCTCGTGGACCATCCATGACAATTTTGCCATCATTGACCACGAGAATACGGTCAACTAACTCCAGTACGGCGCGACGATGCGTTGCCACTACCAGTGTACGATGGGACAGATACCCTTTCAGATGATCAATTAACTGCTTTTCTGAAACATCATCAATCGCTGCAGTTGGCTCATCTAACAACAAAATTTTAGGCTGGCGGATCAGGAGCCGTGCAAGTAATAAGGCTTGACGCTGTCCACC
>NZ_DFDO01000260.1:0-4913 GCF_002367915.1 Acinetobacter sp. UBA3025 | reverse complement strand
CAGCATCAAACGCTGGAAATGCTGGCACTTCCGGAAGATCGTGCTCTGGATGCCAATGACAAGATTCATTATTTTCAGGTACTGAGCAGTCAGCTTTGGGCTTATCGTTTTCTGCACCGTGATGTATACCATCTGGTCGAAAATAACGAAGATTTCCGCAAGCTTTATCCACGCTTTGCCGGACAGGTCATGCAGCAGGGACAAAAAATTTATAAAGCCTTTGTAAATGCCGGCCTGATGGAAATGACTGATTCAGAAATTGAAGCGCTGATCATTAACCTCTGGATCGTACTGACCAACTGGACCAACTTCCTGTATATGTCGGGGCATATTACCGATTCCAACACTCTGGAAGAAAAATGGGTCTGGCAGGCACTGCGTCAGATGGTGTTCCTGGAAGGTGCTTATCTGCGAGGTGAAAGCCGTCAGACGTATGAAAGCTTACTTAACTCGTTCGGTTCTTCAGAGCTATTTGCCAGTCTGTCGTCGCCTAAACCGCCTGAATCTGAACAAACTATTCAGAATATCTAAGAAACGCGTTAGAATACTCGGCTTATTTTTTTAATTTAACTAATTAGTGACCTTAACCAACATGAATATGACGACTGCTAATACCGCACGTTTATTGATTACTTGTGAAGACAAGCCGGGCATCGTGCAGGCTGTTTCAAGCTTCTTGTATCATCAGGGTGCCAACATTACCGCGCTTGATCAATACGCGACAGCAGCGCAGGGCGGACGTTACTTCATGCGTGTTGAGTTTGAACTGGACAATCTGCAAAGCCGTAAAGAAAGCCTGTTGCAGACTTTTGCTGGCAATGTTGCAGAGCGCTATGGCATGCACTGGCGTCTGGCACTGGTCAGTGATGTGAAGAAGGTCGGTATTCTGGTTTCTAAAGTCGACCATGCATTGCTTGAACTGCTATGGCGTCATGCACGCGGCGGTCTGCCATGTGAAATCACTAAAGTAGTATCGAACCACGAGACTCTACGTGAATCAGTAGAAAACTTTGGTATTCCGTTTGAAGTGGTTCCTGTGACCAAAGAGAACAAACGTGAAGCCTATGCACAGATTGATGAACTGATGCAGGGCAACGATCTGCTGGTATTAGCCCGTTATATGCAGATTCTCGATGAAGAGTTCGTAAGTAAATGGGAAATGAAAGTGATCAATATTCACCATTCATTCCTGCCAGCGTTCGTAGGGGCTAATCCGTACAAACAAGCTTATGACAAAGGTGTCAAACTGATCGGTGCAACTGCACACTATGTGACAGCTGATCTGGATCAGGGTCCAATCATCGAGCAGGATGTGGAGCGTGTGAACCATGACTTTACCGTTGAGCAGCTGCGTGAACTGGGTCAGGACGTTGAACGTAATGTGCTGGCACGTGCAGTAAGATGGCATCTGGAAGACCGTGTCATTGTCGACGGCAATAAAACTGTCGTGTTCCAATAAGCGCTTGCATCTCGGTTTAAAAAAGGCATGCTTTAAGTATGCCTTTTTTGTTTGAAACAAAAATAATGGAGAAAAGTGGGATTAGTAGTTGCAAATGAAAACACTTCTCATTTATTATTGGCGTACTTTAATTGTGCTAACCGATGAGCTTGATAGTTTGTTTCACATCATCTCTTCGAGGTAAATAGATTTAATGAGTCAAGTTGCTGCTCCCATGACACCACCACCGTCAAATCAGATGAAAAAGAAAGTCGTTTCTATTCTGGCGGCAGTTCTGGTCGGACACGTGGGTCTTTTGTGGGCAGTCAGCCAGATGGAAGCACCTGAACTGAAACAGGTCGATAAAGAACCTTTAAAGGTTCGTTTCGTCAAACTTCAGGAAGCTCCAAAACCTTTACCGCCGAAGCCAAAGCCGCCAGAGCCAAAACAAGAGCCACCAAAGCCGAAAGAAGTTAAAATTGTAGAAAAACCGCTGCCACCGCCACCCAAAAAAGTAGAAAAAATTGAGCAGGTGAAAAAAGCAGAAACGCCTAAACCTGTTACTGCACCGCCAGTTGAAACCAAACCAGCACCAAGTCCAGTGGTTCCTGCGGTCGTGACTGAAACTAAAAAAGTGGCACCTGCGCCTGCACCGGTTGCGCCACCAGCACCTGTCGCACCGCCGGCTCCACCTGCACCGCCAGCACCGAAAAGTGTTGCAATTGGCGGCGGCGTATCTTGGCAGCGTGCACCAAAAGTGTCGCTCTCGGCAGGAGAGTTAAAATCAGCCTGTTCATTGGTGGTAGATGTATCGGCAAATGAGCAGGGGAAAGTGGTCTCTGCGACCGCACGAAATTCGAGTTGTAGTCCGGCCGTTACGCGCAAAGTTGAATCAGCGGTACGTCGTGCACAACTGACCAAATATGTTGAAAATGGTGTGGCTTATCCAACCCGTGTGGAACAGCCTTTCGATTTTCAGATTACCAAATAACGGCTAACCCATTAGGAGTTCGAATATGAACTTTTCAGTTTATTGGCAACATGCTGATGCAGTCAGTAAAACACTGTATTTCGTGTTATTGGCAATGTCGATTGCGACATGGACCATTTTTGTGCTGCGTTTAATGGGCACTCGCCAACTTAAACAGATTGCCTATGCTCAGTTATCTAAAGCATTAGGACAATTGAAAAATAAAATGACTCCTTTGGCATTTGAACAACGTAAAGCTGTAGCTGAGCAGGCTTTATTGCGTCAGATTGCATTAGAAAAAGGTAATGCGGAAAAAGGTGTATCTGTCTTGGGTACCATCGCTTCAATTTCACCCTTTGTCGGTCTGTTCGGTACAGTATGGGGGATCTTCCACGCACTGGTTGCCGTGGGTAAGAGCGGTCAGGCAGGTCTGGCACAAGTAGCCACTCCCGTGGGTGAAGCGCTGATCATGACCGGTCTGGGTCTGGCTGTGGCGATTCCTGCAGTACTTGCATATAACATCTGTGTACGTGTCAACCGTACTTTAAGCAATGAACTGCAAGACCATGCGCATAGCTTATTGATTGATACCATGTTGCAGCAGGACTCTTCTGCAAAGAAGGCTGATGCGAAAGTAACACAAGACAGTTTAGTTGGAGGTCAAGCTTAATGGCTTTTCAATTGGGTGAAGACAACGATACAGGCATGAATGAGATGAATCTCATTCCCCTGATCGACATTATGTTGGTATTGATGATCATCTTTCTGGTGACAGCGACCGTTGCGAACCCATCAATTCCATTAACCTTGCCGCAAACCACTGCAGAAATTATTGACCTGCCACCTGAAAATGTCACCATCAGCATCAATGCCAAAGGTGATGTAGCGTGGAATGGTGATGTACTGACCCTGGATCAACTTGAAACCCGTTTCAATGAGGCGAGCCAGGCACAGCGTCAACCGACCATCGTATTGAAAGCAGATAAAGAATCACGTTATGACACCGTTGCTCAAGTGATGTCACGCGCGAGTGGAGCCGGACTCAGCGATATTGCCTTTGCAACTGATAACTAATTTTTTACTCTCAATGAAAAAAGCGACTGATCTCAGTCGCTTTTTTATTACCTTAATTTAAGAGGGCATTTGATCAAGCCGCATCCAGATTAATGAGTTTTGAGCAGCGTCATAAACTTATGTTGTAATTTGTTCAGCTTGGGCGGAATCGCGAAATTACAGTAGCCCTGATTCGGATTCTTGGCAAAGAAATTCTGGTGATATTCTTCAGCAGGGTAGAAAGTCGGTGCAGGGCTAAGTTCAGTCACAATATTCAATCCTTCAGCTTTCAATGAGTCTATTGTGAGCTGTGCAGTTTCTTTCTGCTCATCATTAAAATAATAAATCACAGAACGATACTGCGTGCCGACGTCATTGCCCTGACGGTTTAATGTCGTTGGATCATGGGTTGCGAAAAAGACTTCGAGCAACTGACTATACGTAATCTGATTTTCATCGAAATCGATCAGGATCACTTCGGCATGATTGGTATCACCGCCGCAGACTTGCTCATAGGTCGGATTAGGATTTTGTCCACCCGCATAGCCGCTGACGACCTTCTGTACGCCCTGAAGCTGTAAAAATACTGCTTCGGTACACCAAAAGCATCCACCACCAAATAGTGCTTGTTGCATGGTTAAGTCCTCATCATTGTAGAGTGCTGATTATTGAATGTTCATATGAGTATGAAAGATATAAAGCCTGCACGACACAGGTTTTTTGTAGTTAAAACTTAGCGAGGCTGTACTGCACTTTCTAACTGAATGAGTAAATTGCCATGACGGTCCATTAATTTCAGGGTTTTACCATAGACCTGATAATGAGTCACTTTGCTCAGTGCCTCCTTAAATTTCTGATCCAGACCTGCATTATCCAGACAAGCCATTTCGGTACTCGCCATCTGGCTTAAGTTAAGGGTGTCTTTGCCGGCAGTGTAGCTGCCCATTATACGGTTACAGCCATCTGCGCCAGACACGCGTTGAGTCGCTGCATCGAATTGCAGACTTGGAATATTGCGTGTTGTCGGTGTTGTAGTAATTTCGGTATTACCAATCTGGTTCACAATCCAGGTGCGATTTTGCAGGAGCTGTAAATTATTTTCAGTTTTGACTGATGAGGTACTCGGTACGGTTTCACAACCTGACATAGCAAAGACTGAACCTAAAATCATGATTGCTGTTAATTTTTTTAGCATGAGAGAGACTCTAATTCTGAGTTAGCTATTTGTATATAAACAAAAAAATGCAATATATGCCAGTTGATTTTGTATCTTTCTTTAAGTTGGATAGCTTAGAAAATTATTTGGAACTCGGCTCAGGTAGGCCTTGACGCAGGCGTTGTGAATACTCCTGACTGGAGATCTGACCGGTATCCCTAACTCGTGGATTAACATGTGCACGCTGATACCAGGTTTGTATATCCCAGCGTTGATCTAGCGCTTTTAAATCATAT
>NZ_DFDO01000263.1:0-2500 GCF_002367915.1 Acinetobacter sp. UBA3025 | reverse complement strand
GGCGAACTTCTTTAGCTCAGGTCAAGTATGTACCAACGGTACCCGTGTATTTGTTCCAAAATCACGTTTAGCCGACTTTGAAAAAGCGGTTGTAGAACGTGTAAAACGCATTCGCATTGGTGACCCAATGGCTGAAGACACAAACTTTGGTCCGCTCACTAGCTTCCCTCATATGGAAAAAGTGTTGTCTTTCATTGAGTCGGGCAAACAACAAGGCGCTAAAGTGTTAATCGGTGGTGGTCGTGCGACCGAAGGCGAACTTGCCAAAGGCGCTTATGTACTACCGACTGTATTTAGCGACTGCACTGACCAGATGGCGATTGTTCAAGAAGAAATTTTTGGACCGGTCATGAGTATCCTCAGTTATGACTCGGAAGAAGAAGTGATTCAACGTGCCAATGCCACAGAATATGGTCTGGCTGCTGGTGTAGTCACGCCTAATTTGTCTCGCGCCCATCGGATCATTCATCAGATCGAAGCCGGTATTTGCTGGATCAATACCTGGGGTGAATCACCGGCAGAAATGCCTGTCGGTGGCTATAAACATTCGGGTGTCGGTCGCGAAAACGGTATTGTCACACTACAGCAATATACCCAGACCAAATCAGTTCAGGTGGAATTGAGTCCTTTCCAATCCGTGTTTAACGCATAAGGGGAGGATGAATGAATTACGACTATATTATTATCGGTGCGGGCTCTGCGGGTAATGTTCTGGCAGCGCGTTTAACTGAAGACCTAGATACTAAGGTGCTATTACTTGAGGCAGGTGGCCCGGACTATCGTCTGGATTTTAGAACCCAGATGCCGGCTGCTTTAGCTTATCCATTACAAGGCCGCCGTTATAACTGGGCCTATCTGACCGATCCAGAACCCCACATGAACAATCGCCGTATGGAATGCGGCCGTGGTAAAGGTCTGGGCGGATCTTCACTGATTAACGGCATGTGCTATATCCGTGGTAATGCTATGGATCTGGAACAGTGGGCCAGCTTTAAAGGTCTGGAACACTGGAACTATGCGCAGTGTCTACCCTATTACAAAAAAGCTGAAACCCGCGATATTGGCGGCAATGACTATCATGGCGATTCAGGTCCGGTTTCAGTCGCAACACCTAAGAATGGTAATAATGAGCTGTTTCATGCCATGGTCGAAGCTGGAGTGCAGGCAGGTTATCCACGTACCGATGACCTGAATGGCTATCAGCAGGAAGGCTTCGGCCCGATGGATCGTACTGTGACACCACAAGGCCGTCGCTCCAGTACGGCACGTGGTTATCTGGATATGGCCAAAGGCCGGGATAATCTCACCATTATTACCCATGCCATGACCAACCGGATTCTGTTTAATCGTAATCAGGCCATTGGCGTGGAATATTTTGAAGGCCAAAATACCTTACAGCCGATTCAGGTCTTTGCAGATCGTGAAGTTCTACTATGTGCAGGTGCAATTGCATCTCCACAAATCCTGCAACGCTCTGGTGTAGGTCCGGCTGAATTATTAAAAAGTCTGGATATTCCCGTGGTTCAGGATCTGCCGGGTGTGGGTGAAAACCTGCAAGACCATCTGGAAATGTACTTACAATATAAGTGCAAAAAACCGGTCAGCTTATACCCGGCATTAAAATGGTATAACCAGCCCATGATTGGCGCAGAATGGTTATTCCTGGGTAAAGGCATTGGTGCCAGCAACCAGTTTGAAGCGGGTGGCTTTATCCGTTCTTCGGATGAGTTCGAATGGCCAAATATCCAGTATCACTTCCTGCCAGTGGCGATTAACTATAATGGGACCAATGCTATTCATGAACACGGCTTCCAGGCTCATGTCGGTTCCATGCGTTCACCATCTCGTGGTCGGGTTCGCCTGAAATCCAAAGATCCGTTTGAACATCCAAGTATTCTGTTCAACTATATGAGTACTGAACAGGACTGGCGCGAATTCCGTGATGCCATCCGTATTACCCGTGAAATTATGCATCAGCCCGCCCTGGATTCCTATCGTGGTGAAGAAATCAGTCCGGGCAAAAATCTGCAAACTGATGCAGAAATTGATGAATTTGTTCGTAATCATGCAGAAACAGCGTATCATCCGTCCTGTAGCTGTAAAATGGGTGAGGATGATATGGCAGTTGTCGATGGTTATGGGCGTGTGCATGAGATGCAAGGCCTGCGTGTCATCGATGCTTCAATTATGCCGCTCATTATTACAGGCAACCTCAATGCAACCACGATCATGATGGCTGAAAAGCTTGCAGATCATATCCGTGGCAAGCAGGCATTACCTGCTTCTACAGCGCCTTTCTACCGGGCCTCACGCGCTTAAGTCATGGCTATATTCCTGTTGCTTGTTGCATCAAGGAATATAGCGAAATTTATTTTTACCCAAAGCTGGATAAGGCTGTAATTGATTTCAGTGTTATCCATTCTTTGCTTAATATAATTTATATTTTATGAGAATTTTCAAACAAACAGTCCTTTTCGGCTGTGCTGCTGTTTCTAGTATT
>NZ_DFDO01000225.1:0-8561 GCF_002367915.1 Acinetobacter sp. UBA3025 | reverse complement strand
AGATAGCCTTGACCTAAATTTACAGGCTTTGCATCAGGCTTAGGTTGAAAATTTAGGTCAAGGCTATCTTTGGCGATTAGCCGTAGATCATCCAGCCCAAAGAGCCCTACCTTGTGTACATCGGGCTCCGGTTGAAAATGAGGGTGAATATCGATTGCTTTTGATTTGTTAAATTCGATACAAATCTTAAAAATGAGAAAATCCACATTATCTTATTGTCATTTTTCTCATTTTCATTCAAGCAAATTCTAACTGTCCAACCGAATGGTAAGTACGATTAAAATACACCAGGCTCTGATCTTGTTCGCTCCGTTGAATCGCAACCACTCGACACATAAAGATACTATGTGTCCCTACTTGCTGGATATTCTCGATTTCACAGTCAAAACTCACTAATGCATCGCCTAGTACAGGTGAGCCTGTTTTTAGTATTGTCCAAGAACCTAATTGAAATCTTCGTTCAGAACTGAATTTGCTGGATGCGAATGCATTAGAAATCTGTTCGTGCTGTGGACCTAAGACGTTCACTGACAAAATTTTGTTCTCAATAAAATGCACATGTGAACGAGATGACTGATTCATACAGACCAGCAATGTCGGTGGTGTATCAGTCACGCTGCATACTGCAGATGCCGTAAAACCATGCATTCCTGTCTCACCCGAGGTTGTAATGACATTCACTGCTGTGGTGAGTAAGGACATGGCATTTCTAAAGTCAGTCGCTTCAATCATCTCTTAAATCCCTAATTGACTATCGCTTTGATGAAGAGCGGTAAAAGTACATGTATTACTTAGACAGCTCTTAAGACAACTGAATACTCAGGTTGTGAGTTCTTGACGAACAATAGCTGCGCCAGCACTTAAAGCATTCAGTTTGCCCTGTGCGACTTGACGCGATAAAGGTGCCATACCACAGTTGGTTGAAGGATACAGCTTGTCAGCATCCACGAACTGAAGCGCCTTTCGTAAAGTATCTGCAACCTGTTCTGGTGTTTCAATTTGATTGGTTGCGACATCTATGGCGCCGACCATGACTTTTTTGCCACGAATCAATTCAATCAGATCCATTGGTACATGAGAGTTTTGGCATTCAAGTGAAACAATGTCGATCTTAGACTTTTGCAGTTTCGGAAAAATTGCTTCGTATTGGCGCCACTCTGAACCTAAAGTCTTTTTCCAGTCCGTATTGGCTTTGATACCGTAACCATAGCAGATGTGTACTGCTGTTTCACATTTCAGACCTTCAAGCGCTCGTTCTAATGTGGCAATGCCCCAGTCATTTACTTCATCAAAAAATACATTAAATGCAGGCTCATCAAACTGGATGATATCTACACCTGCTGCTTCGAGTTCAAGTGCTTCCTGATTCAGGATTTTTGCAAATTCCCAAGCCAGTTTTTCACGGCTCTTATAATGAGCATCATAAAGCGTATCGATCATGGTCATTGGACCCGGCAACGCCCATTTGATTGGCTGCTTAGTTTGACTACGCAAGAACTTGGCATCATCTACAAATACAGGTTTCTTGCGAGCGACAGCACCCACGACGGATGGCACACTCGCATCATAACGATTTCGAATACGCACCGTCTCACGCTTTTCGAAATCCACACCTTCCAGATGTTCAATAAAGGTGGTCACGAAGTGCTGACGGGTTTGTTCGCCATCACTGACGATATCAATGCCTGCCTGTAGTTGCTCATGTAGGGACAAGCTCAAAGCATCTCGCTTGGCTTCAAGGAGCTGCTCGCCTTCCAGTTTCCAGGGTGACCAAAGTTGCTCAGGTTCGGCAAGCCAAGACGGTTTCGGCAAGCTGCCAGCTGTAGATGTTGGGAGTAAAATGCTCATGTCTAATCTTCTATCTCTATATTCGTTAATTTATTTCTTCATTCAGGCAGTATGCTCTTGATGAGCATTATCTACAGTAAAATTTGCGGCCCACTTTTCAAGAATGTCTTTATACGGCTTAATAAAATTTTCTTCTGTCCATTTGCCCTGCTTAACTGCTAATTGACTACGCTCCACACGGTCGTAAACGATTTGTGTCAACGAATAATCCTGATAATTCAGGCTTGGTTGATAGATCAAACCTGCAGGCGAATTGGTGTTGTAAATTTCAGGACGATAAATCTTCTGGAAACTTTCCATGGTACTGATCGCACTGATAAGTTCGAAGTCCGTGTAATCACGCAATAAGTCACCGGCAAAATAGAATGCCAACGGTGCATTGCCATGTTCAGGTTTGAAATAGCGAACGCTTAAGCCCATCTTCTTAAAGTATGCATCTGTACGTGAATAATCATCATTTTTATATTCCACACCGAGTACAGGATGCACATGTGCAGTACGGTAATAGGTTTTCGTGGTAGATACACTCAGGCAAATCACCGGCTGTTTCTTAAACTCGGCTTTAAACACATCTGAATGAATTAAATGCTGATAAAGTTTGCCGTGCAAATCACCAAAGTCGTCAAGCTTTGCATCAGTTTTATCGCTGATGGATGGCAATACAACGCTAAAGTCATAATCACGTACATAAGATGAAAAGCTATTGCCAATCATGCCTTCAATGCGCTCATTGGTTTTATGATCAATGACGGTACTTTTCAGCATCTCGATAAAAGGGAAAGTTTGACCATGGCCTTCGACATCAAGTTCCGCAGAGATAATGTCAATTTCAAGGGAATAACGGTCGCCTTTAGGATTATCACTTGTCGCTAATGAATTAAAACGCTGATTAATCATGGCCAGAGTTCTGCGCAGATTTTCCTGTCGACTTTCACCACGTGCCAGATTGGCAAAGTTTGTGGTTAAACGTGTTTTGTCTGCTGGTTGATAATTTTCATCAAAACGGATGTGCTTGATTGAGCATGTAAATTGATTACCCATGGAGATTCACTATCCTAAATTTTTAAATAAAGCCAAATTTCTGTATGACTTTATTTAAACGTAAATCTAAAGATGAGTAAAACGATATAAATTCAGTAAAAGATGAGAAAAATTCACTATAGCGAAATTAATTGTATGAATACCTATTCAAAATTAAATTGGACGAAATACAGTTTCTTATTCAAAAATTAATGTAGATCACCTTTTGTAAAAATAAGCTATCAAGTTAATTTTAAAGGCAGAAGTTATTGATATATTTTTGCAGCTGGTTCTTAGCAATAGTACCTAGTTTGCATCTTTTATTTTAACGACACACAACTTCTTCGTATAAGAAGAACCTACATCAATATAGTGGCAATTATCAAGTTGGGTATGTTCTTTTACAATCGTATGACCCAGATAGATCTCATCGATATTTTTAACGGTTCCATAGCGATAAGAATGATTGCGAATTCTCCCTCTACCCCAAAGAGCATTGGTATATGCTGAAGTTAAGCCTGGAATTCTATTTTCACCTTTTGCAATTTTCTTTTTAAATACATTCCAGTCATTAAGCGCAATATCTGCGTGTAAAATGCCAATCTTTTTATGTTTTAGGTTTAGTTCAATGGCCAAAGGAAGTGCAGAAAAAATTTCACTGAGTTCATCCTGTTTTTCGGTTGATAAAAGATAGAACCACTCACCACCATTCTGCGCATGCATATCTTGAATCCATGCATCGTCACGGCCCTTGATACACATTTCCTCATGATTGCCGCGAACACAATAAAACCAGGGCTGACTTAGCAATGAAACGCATTCCAGGTTTTCATTACCACGATCGACCAGATCTCCGGTACAAATCAGTAGATCTTTCTCAAAATTAAAATGAACTTTCTCTAATTCTTGCATGAGCAAGCTATAACAACCATGCAGATCCCCAACCACATATATGGCAGAGAAATCAGATCCATCAATTACCTTAGTTAAAGTGTTCATAAGTATCTTCTATAACATGGAACCCTGTCTGCCAAACCTGAAGCAAAAGATGATTCTTAAATCATATCTTTTAATTTTAATGCTGTTTAAAACCTTAAAGATGATTTTTTAACATTATTTATCTACTACAATTAAATTATTTTTAGTCATAAAACCCTTTGTAAAATATAGGAAAGTTCACATAATGTTAACTTTTGTATAAATATATTATTTTTTTGTAAGTTTAAGCTTACATCGATTGGAGCAAATACTCTATATCCTGTTTCCTCAATTTTTGACATTATGTTTCACATAAAGAGTCAGCAAGGAAAGCTGATAATAATCGCATTACAATGATAATAAAGTCGAAAGACAGCGAACTTACTGGGATGGTAAGTGATAAAAGTAGAGACTACAGCCGCTAAGCCTTATAGTTTTGGGAGAGACTATAAGGCTTTTATTTTATTAGCATCTACTTATTTATTGATTCGGTGATACTCGCCAAATCACGTTCCCTACATCATCAGCAACTAATATTGCGCCTTGAGCATCTGTAGCTACACCCACAGGCCGACCAAATGCATCTCCATTTTTGCTTAAAAATCCGGTCAGAACCTCTTGAGGCTGACCAGAAGGCTGACCATTTTGAAATGGCACAAAAATAACTTTATAACCACTATGAGGTTTCCTATTCCAGGAACCATGCTGGCCAATGAGTGCACCATCACGATATTGGGATATTAAATTAGCCTTATAAAATGTCAGACCCAGTGATGCAGTATGATTTCCCAAGGCATAATCTGGCTTAATTGCTTTCGCGACCAGTTCAGGCTTTTGCGGTTTTACCCGGGTATCCACATGCTGGCCATAATAACTATAAGGCCAGCCATAAAAAGCGCCATCTTTTACTGAGGTCATATAATCAGGAACCAGATCATTGCCCAGCTCATCACGCTCATTCACTACAGTCCATAAGGCTCCACTCTGAGGCTGCCAGTCCATGCCATTGGGATTACGCAGGCCTGTAGCAAACGGCCGGGCTTGACCTGTAGAAAGGTCCAATTCCATGATCAGGGCGCGTCCTTCTTCCTGAGCTATGCCATTTTCAGCCACATTACTATTAGAGCCTACCGTAATGTAGAGCTTCTTGCCTGCAGGATTGGCAATAACATTTTTCGTCCAGTGATGATTTAAAGGGCCTGCAGGCAAGTCTAATACATTAGTTCCTTTTTCTTTGATCTGGGTCATACCTGGCTGATAAGAGAATCGCACTAAAGCATCTGTATTTGCGACATAAAGCATATTACCCACTAAGGTCATTCCAAACGGCGAGTTTAAATTTTGCAGAAATACCGTTTTCTGGTCAGCAATGCCGTCTTGATTACTGTCACGCAACAGGCTAATACGGTTGGCGCTCGGATAGGATGATCCTGCTCTTCTCATCACCATTTTCATGATTTTGCCTTTAATGCCTTTACTATCTTCGGGCTTAGGCGGAGCATCGGTTTCAGCCACCAGTACATCTCCATTCGGCAATACATATAACCAGCGCGGGTGTTGAAGGCCTTGTGCGAATGCTTGCACTTTTAAACCTGGTGCTGGCGTCGGCATGACACCTTCAGGCCAACCTTTTGCAGGGGCAATGTTGACGACCGGAAACAGTCTTGATTTTGGTTCAGGTAAAGACGGCTGAGCGCCATAACTATCTGTTACAGGTGTTTTGGATGAAACTGTACAGCCGGTAAATGCCAATATGATTACGGTACTTAAGGCTGATAGGAGAAATTGAGCCGCCATGGTATTTCCTTGCTTTTTGTTTTTATCTCTCCCATTTTAAAAGGCAGTTGAAGTTGTAATGATATAGTTCTTGTAGTTTCTGGTTGTGGATTGATTGCCGTAAATATACTAGTGACGCAAGCTGCCCAAAGCATAGAACACGGTCTAATTTTTTACTTATATTCACTCCAATCTTCTTAAATAAATGGCCATGCAATACTTAATAAAAGTAAAAGTCCTAATACAGCACAACTGATTTGCCAGAAACGTAAAGGATCACGTTCAATCATGGTAGGAGCTTTGGATTTTAATAATTCCTTGGATGGGTGTTCCAGATCATGGATCAATTCAGTCAATGCCTCATAACGATGCATCGGCTCGATATTCAGTGCCTTTTTTAGAATCTGGTCTAACCAGAGTGGTAAATCCGGCCGATATTTTTGAATGGAATGATATTGAACTTTTTTCATCTGTTTCAATGACTTACATCGATCTAAATCTATACCATAAGGAAGCTGTTTAGTCAGTAAATAATAAGCCATGGCTGCCAAAGAAAATTGATCGGACTGAATCGATGGTGAATGTTCAATGAAATATTCAGGCGCCATAAATGCCAAGGTACCAAGTGGCCGATTCACATGTTTAGGATTAATTTCGACTAAACCTCGTACAGCAGTTGAACCATAATCAATCAGTTTGACTTTAAGTGTATTATCAACGTTTAAGACCATAATATTTTCAGGACGTACATCTTGATGCAACATTTCCAGTCGGTGCATTGCATTTAAGGCCAATGCTGTTTGCTGCAAAATAGGGAGAATATCTTCCATCTGCAAAGGCTTTTTCTGTTGATGCAGCCAGCGATCTAAGGTTTCTCCCTGCAAATATTCATAACTCTGGAATAAATATTTTTTCTCTGATTGATGCGTATAACATTGCAGCAGATTTTCGTGCTTAAGACGCTTTGAAACCCAGTCTTCAAGTTGAAACTGTTCAACAGCCTGTTCATCTTGTTGTAAATCTACTGCCAGAGTTTTAATCACTAGCGGTTGCCGATCATGATCGTGTGCCAAATACAGGCAACTGCGGTGATTTTGGTGCAGGATTTTGTCAATGGCATAGCCTTCAAATGCTTCACCTTTGCTGAGCTGGGGGGGAAAGACATAATCCTGGTGCATATAAAACTGATCTGGTTCAGGCAACTGCTCAATACGGAGCACTTGAAGACTTAAATTATCATCACTGCCCTGTTTTAAAGCCTGTTCAACCAGGAATTTGGCAAGCTGATTTAAGTGATCTGCTGCTAAGGTGAAATCTAATAATTGTTGGTCTGTAACAAACTCATAAACCCCATCAGTCATGAGTAAAAAGACATCTTTTTCTTTTAGTTCAAGGCTTTGATAATCAATTTCAATACGATAATCCACCCCTAAGGCACGACTGAGATAATGTTCTGTCGAAGACAGACAGACACGATGATCATGGGTTAATAATTCAATTTCACCATCTCGGATTCGATAGATACGACTATCACCGACATGAAAAATATGTGCCTGATGCTGCTTTAAAATCAGTGCAGATAAGGTACAGACATAGCCCCGGTCTTTATCGAAACGTCCCTGACTTTGTTGAGTTTGTGCATATAACCATGAATTAGTGGCACGAATCACCCGTGCTGCTGAAGTCTGAGTGCTCCAGGCATCCGAAGTCGAATAATAATCAGAGAGAAAACTGCTAACGGCTGTTTCTGCGGCAATGTGACTGACATTGCTACTGCCGATCCCGTCAGCAATCGCACAGGCTATACCTTTTTGCTTCAGTACATGACCTTCTGGCAAATAGATGCCATAAAAATCCTGATTCTGATCTTTAATACCAGCCGTCGAATATTGTCCAATAGCGACTTTTAATGTTTTTTTCATATTGAAAACTCAAAAAAGGGATCATATTGATCCCTTTAAAAATGATTCATTATTAGAATTCTTTTTTCGCGCCAGTACGTACATGTGTGGTGTAAAGTGCCAGACCTGTTAAGGCTAAACCACCGACCAGATTACCTAAAGCAACCGGTAATTCATTCCACAGGAAATAATCTGCAATCGAGAAGTCACCACCCATCATCATGGCAAATGGGAACAGGAACATGTTTACCACTGAATGTTCAAAGCCCATGGCAAAGAACAGCATCACTGGCATCCACATTGCGATGAACTTGCCACTCACTGTAGTAGACATCATTGCGCCAATCACACCTAAAGACACCATCCAGTTACACAGCATGCCGCGAATAAAAATAGTCATCCAACCTGAGAAACCATAAGCCGCATAACCTAAGGTCCGGTCTTCACCAATATGAGAAATCTTTTCACCGACTGGATTTGGATCAGTCGCAAAGCCCATGGTATAAACAACAGCCATCAGGACTGCAACAACTAAACACCCAGTAAAGTTACCTAAAAATACCAGTCCCCAGTTTTTTAAAATGCGTGCCCAAGTTACGCCAGGACGTTTATCCAGCCATGCCAGCGGTGTCAATACAAATACCCCAGTCAGCAAGTCATAGCCCAATAAATACAACATGCAGAAGCCGACAGGAAACAGTAATGCGCCAATCAGTGGCACACCAGTTTGCACTGCAATCGTAATTGCAAATACGGCTGCCAAGGCCAAAATCGCACCTGCCATAAAGGCACGAATCAAAACATCACGGGTTGCCATATGAAGCTTGGATTCACCCGCATCTACTACTTTTTTTGCAAACTCCGCAGGAGCAAGATATGCCATGTTGTCGTCCTCTTTTTCAATATACGGACCTGTTTTTCGAAAAAAAGACGCCTAAGATCACTGAAGACCTTAGGCGCCGTTGCCTTGAATATTAGAACAGGTAATGGTGAATGGCGTCGTTGCCATGTATATCGAAATAGAAGCAAAAGCTGTGC
>NZ_DFDO01000299.1:0-7505 GCF_002367915.1 Acinetobacter sp. UBA3025 | reverse complement strand
GGTATTTCTGTATACAGCATATATGGCAAAGCCTTCTAAAGCCTGGCAAAATCTTAAGCTAGGTCAATGGGGAATAACCGATCATATAGTTGAATTGTAGCAGCTTCAATTCAGCTACGCTTCTAGCGATGCAATATTAAACAGCGATCTCGTCGGGGTGAAAAATTTGCAGGCTACGATTATCCTGAATAATCTTACTATTTATCAACTATTATCGTTCGCTTTCTACAAAAAAGAAAATGTTCTTCATAAATTCAGCTGAGCAATTCTACTAATGTTTAAGCATTACGCTATACTTTAGCTACTTTATTAGGATTTTACGGGTTCAGCTGTGCCTATCGAATTTGTCGCAACTTCAAGATTACCGACCGCTCATGGTGAATTTAAAATTACTGTTTTTCAAGACCCTAAAACTGGCGAAGAACATGTCGCTCTTTCTAAAGGCTTAGAAGAACCAAGTGATGAACCTGTGCTGGTCCGTGTACATTCTGAATGTTTAACCGGTGATGCCTTTGCTTCATTAAAATGCGACTGTGGCCCTCAACTCCAGGCAACACAAAAACTGATTAATGAAGTGGGTCGCGGTGTCATTCTTTATTTACGTCAGGAAGGACGCGGAATTGGCTTGACCAATAAAATCCGTGCATACGCCTTGCAAGACCAGGGACATGATACGGTCGATGCCAACCTAATGCTGAATTTACCGGCAGATGCACGTCAATATGATATGTGCAGCATCATGCTGGATCACTTAGGTGTAAAAGCCGTCCGCTTGATCACCAATAACCCTTTAAAAATTGATGCACTGAAAGAGCAAGGCATTAATGTAGTGGACCGTGTACCACTCACTGTGGGTCTGAATCCATTCAATGAGCAATACCTCAAAACCAAGCATGAGCGTATGGCGCATATGTATCAGAAGGAAGATTTTTAAAAGAATCTCCCCCTGCCCCCTCTTTTTCAAAGAGGGGAAATTTCCTTTTATATAAGTATAGGGAAGCCTCCCTTTTTTAAAGGGAGGTTTGGAGGGATTTATAAGATCCTAAGAGGGATTCTTAAATCGTCATTGAGAAAATCCGGTTCTCTGGCATACGACGCTTTAAACGTAAATCAAAAGCCATGCAAATATTGCGTACAAATGGTTTCCCTTTCTCCAAAATCGTGACTGAAGAGTCTTCAATTTTGATCAGCTGATCCTGCTGCATTTCCTTAAGCTGCTTTAGAACTTCATTAATTTCAGCAAACTGCATGTCAGGTTTTGCCCAAGAGGTGGTAAAGCTACACATCAGGTTCAGGATATGTTTGCGAATGATCAGGTCTTCCTGAGTCAGGATATGGCCTTTAAAGATCGGAATCTGGTTTTGCTCTAGCCGCTCATAATATTCTTCAATGGTTTTCACATTCTGCGCGAAGCTATACCAGCTATCACTAATCGAAGAGATTCCGAGTCCGATCATTACCTGAGTTTTAGACGCGGTATAACCCATAAAATTGCGGTGCAAAGTTCCAGACTGAAAGGACTGGTACATGCTGTCTTTTTCTAGCGCAAAATGGTCCATACCAATTTCATGATAACCATGCGACAAGAGCTTTTTCTTACCCTCTTCATAGCACTGACGCTTGATCTCATCTTTCGGTACATCCGCATCTTTAAAACCGCGCTGGCCATTCCCTTTAATCCAAGGCACATGTGCATAGCTATATAAGGCCAGACGGTCTGGTAACAGTGAATTGGTCTGATCAATAGTATTTAAAACATCATCCAAGCTTTGAAATGGCAGACCAAAAACCAGATCATGCGAAATTGATTCATAGCCTATCTCACGTGCCCATTCAGTCACCTGTTTAACATTTTCATAAGGTTGAATCCGGTGAATGGCTTTTTGTACAGTTTCATTATAATCCTGCACGCCATAACTGACCCGACGAAAACCCAGGTCATGCAAGCCTTGCAAATGCTCACGCGTGGTATTGTTTGGATGACCTTCGAAGCTGAATTCATGCTCTGCTGCAATCTTGGCTTTGGACAAAATACCTTGAATCAGCTGGGTTAAATGTTCAATGGAAAAGAACGTCGGTGTCCCACCACCAAGATGAATTTCTTTGATGATGGGTTTTTCTTCTAATAACTCACAATACAGCTCCCATTCTTTCAGCACAGCTTGTATATAAGGCTGCTCGACTTCATGACGTTTGGTCACCCGTTTATGACAGCCACAAAAGGTACATAAACTTTCACAAAATGGCAGATGAATATACAGGCTGATGCCTTCAGTCGCATTCGACTCCTGAAAAGAACGTTTTAGTGTCTGCTTCCAAAGCTCTAGTGAAAATCCTGACTCTTCCCAATAAGGGACGGTTGGATAACTGGTGTAGCGGGGACCGGGGACATTATATTTTTGAATGAGAGAATTTGCCTGCACAGTCATGAATGCCTACCACCTTATCAGTCAGGTTAATGCGCTGCATAGAGCGCTGTTGAGGTTATTGTGCGGAGCTCAAAAAAAGAATTCAACCTAGTAGCCTGGTCGGATTTAATGCACTACACATCCTTCTAAAACATTAGGTTGAATGTTGTTACAGATGGTGAGCATCTAGAAAAACACCTTAATTTTTAGGCCATTTTATGCTTTGATGTCATCAGTCTTTTTATTTCCCTATGAGAGTTCTGATGCAGCATCCCACCTCTGCAGATATTCAACGCGTTCGCGATTTTCTCCTCGACCTGCAAGCCCGGATTTGTGCCGCGCTGGAACAGCAGGAACGTGCCGGTGGCGGCACAGCTGAATTTGTAATTGATGACTGGGAACGTCCTGAAGGTGGCGGTGGCCGTTCACGCGTACTGCAAAATGGTACGGTAATTGAAAAAGGCGGTGTGATGTTCTCTCACATCAATATTTCCAAACTACCCGCTTCTGCCACTGAACGCCATCCGAATATAGCAGGAGCTAAAGCCCAAGCCATGGGTGTATCATTAGTCATCCATCCTAAAAATCCGAATGTCCCGACCTCACATGCCAATGTACGTTTATTTGTAGCGGAAAAAGAAGGTCAGGATCCGGTCTGGTGGTTTGGTGGCGGTTTTGACCTCACCCCTTTCTATCCAAATGATGAAGATGTGCTGTCATGGCACCAGACCGCGCATGATCTCTGTGCGCCTTTTGGCGAAGAGGTTTATCCAAAACATAAAAAATGGTGTGATGATTATTTCTATCTAAAACACCGTGATGAGCAGCGCGGTGTCGGTGGCCTATTCTTTGATGACCTGAATCAATGGGATTTTGAAACCTGTTTTCAGTATATACAGGCTGTAGGCAATGGTTATCTCGAAGCAATTCTGCCAATTTTCCAGCGTAACCAAGACAAGTCTTATACTGAAGCACAACGTGATTTCCAGCTGTACCGTCGTGGCCGTTATGTGGAATACAATCTGGTATATGACCGTGGCACACTGTTTGGCCTGCAGACGGGTGGCCGGATTGAATCGATTCTAGTGAGCCTGCCGCCTCTTACCGGCTGGTTATACCGCCCGGAATGGGCTGAAGGATCACCAGAAAAACGCTTAACCGATTATTACCTTAAACCGCATGACTGGTTAACAGAATTAAAAACTAAATAAAGCAATCAAAATATTTAAATACAAATTGCCCTCAGATCGAGGGCTTTTTTAATGGATAAATCCTCTATACTGCAACTCAGAAAGATATTTCAGGATCTACTCCTAGATCTCGACTCTGATAAAGATAAATTCTGTTAGGTAAAAATAACAATGTTTAAGCTTCACCTTAATCCTGCTACATTGGCCTTTTGGCTATTTCTGGCGCTTGGTATTAGTGCGATTAGTACCGCTGTCATCAGTCATAACCTGATTCTAGATGTAGTTGCCATTTTTGTGAGTGTCCTCACGATTGCCGGAACCCTCTTTAGTATGGCCTTGCTTTTTGTCGAACATATTATTGAAATCTGTAGTTCCTAAACCTTTAAACTCCAGCCTACTTTTCACTGCTGACAGGCTTTAGCCCTCCTGCATTTTCACGTATATTAATGGCCATTTCCGCACATGGACATGGTGAAATGAGCAAGCAATTTGCCGTTATTGGCAACCCCATCGAACAATCACGCTCTCCTGAACTACATCAGGCTTTCGCTGCTAAAACCGGGGTCGATCTGACCTATACCAAACGCCTTGCCCCACTGGATGGTTTCACAGCCAATATCCAGGAATTTTTTGCTCAGGGCGGTATTGGCATGAATGTGACTGTGCCCTTCAAAGAACAGGCCTTTGCCCAATGCCAGGTCCTTACCGAACGTGCCAAAATCGCCAAAGCCGTGAATACCCTATGGATGAAAGATGGCATTCTGCATGGTGACAATACTGACGGACAAGGCTTAGTGGAGGCTATTCGTGCTCTTGACTGGACTCTGGAAAATACCGATATCCTGATTATTGGTGCTGGTGGCGCGACCCGCGGTGTTATCTATCCATTGGTACAGGCCGGTGTGAAGAAGATTGTTATTGCTAACCGTACTTTGTCACGTGCAGAACAACTGGTTGCCGATCTAAAAGACGCTGTTCCACAAGCAGAACTGCAAGCCATTGCCTTAACTGATTTAGCCGGTGAGTTTGATATTGTAATTAATGCGACTTCTGCCAGTCTTAGTGGTGATGCGCTGGTACTACCTGAAGCTCTACAGTTTAAACATGCCTATGAAATGGCCTATGGCAAACCGTCCACTTTTCTGGATCAAGCTCGAGCCCGTGGCGTCCCTACTTCTGAGGGTTTCGGCATGCTGATCGGTCAGGCTATTGAATCTTTTTATATCTGGAACGGGGTAAAACCTGAGCTGAAAGATTTTCTTTAATTCTAAATATTTTTCAGGTGAACGGGTTAGTCATTAATTCGTTCACTCTTTTCCTTTCATTAAAAACAATAAAATTAAATTGGATTTAATGACATGATTTATCCAATAATTAGACCCTAACATTCGTGTACAATTCATACAAAAACACCCCTAGACAATCTCCCTAAATATTGATTAAAGTCCAGACAGATAAGCGTTTTTAAATACAAGTGTCTTATTTAAAGATGGAGATTTCCTTTATTTAATCTTTAAACTTGTCTGATCTTCTCGATTCGCTTTTCTGACATTTTTATTTGTTGTCTTTATCAATGTTTTTTTATCCCCAATGTGAATAATCATAGAATCGATACAGATAATCCAAAACTATTTTAATCAGGATTAAACGCATGCCAGCATATAAAGCTCCTTTACGTGATATTCGCTTCTTAATGAATGAAGTGCTTGATTACCCTGCACATTACCAAAAACTGTCAAATGGCGAATATGCCGATGCAGATACGGTAGACATGATCCTAGAAGGTGCGGCAGATTTCTGTGAAAATGTACTTTCTCCGCTGAACCAGACCGGCGATGCAGAAGGTTGTCATTTTGAAAATGGTGAAGTACGTACACCGAAAGGCTTCAAGGAAGCTTATGATCAGTTCGTACAAGGTGGCTGGCAAGGTCTATCTTATCCTGAGGAATTTGGCGGTCAAAACCTGCCGATGTCTTTAAACCTGATCAAATCAGAAATGATGGGTACAGCAAACTGGTCTTTCCAGATGTATCCAGGTTTGAGCGTGGGCTGTATCAATACCATCATCCAGTATGGTACTGATGAACAGAAAAACACCTATCTACCGCATCTGGTTGCAGGTACCTGGTCAGGAACCATGTGTCTGACTGAGCCACAATGTGGTACCGATCTGGGGCAGGTAAAAACTAAAGCTGAACCGCAAGCTGATGGTACTTATGCGATTTCAGGCACTAAAATCTTTATTTCTGCGGGTGAACACGATTTAACTGAAAACATCGTGCACATCGTTTTGGCACGTCTTCCAGATGCGCCACAAGGCACTAAAGGCATTTCCCTGTTTATCGTACCGAAATTCATTGCCATTGAAGATGGCGGTATCGGTGAACGCAATGCGGTGAACTGTGGTTCAATTGAACACAAGATGGGGATCCGTGCCTCTGCAACCGCTGTACTGAACTTTGACAATGCAGTGGGTTATTTGATTGGCGAGCCAAACAAAGGCTTGCATGCCATGTTTACCTTTATGAATACCGCGCGTATCGGTACCGCGATTCAAGGCATCTGTCATGCAGAACTGTCTTTCCAGGGTGCATTGCCATATGCCAAAGAACGTATGTCGATGCGTGCCCTGTCTGGCAAAAAAGATCCGGAAAAAGTGGCGGATGCGATCATCCATCATGCCGATGTGCGCCGTATGCTATTGACCCAGAAAGCGATTGCTGAAGGTGGTCGTGCCATGATGTATCATGCAGCACAAATTGCAGATAACATGAATGATGCCCTGCTGCGTGGTGATACTGCTGAATTTGAACAGCAGGATGATCACTTAGGTTTCTATACCCCTATTCTGAAAGGCTTCCTGACTGAAATGGGTTATGAAGCAGCGAACCACGGTATGCAAGTATTTGGTGGTCATGGTTACATCAAGGAATGGGGCATGGAACAAATCGTTCGTGACTCACGTATCTCTACCCTGTACGAAGGAACGACTGGCGTTCAGGCGCTTGACCTGATAGGTCGTAAAGTCCTGCTGACCTCTAAAGGTAAAGTGATTCGTGATTACACTGCTGAAATTCTGAAATTCTGTGGTCAGCATGCACGTAATAAATACATGCGCCGTTTTGCCTGGGATCTGACCAAGCTATGTGCACAGTGGAACGCACTCACTGTACGTATTATGCTGGCAGCACGTAAAGACCGTGACATCGTATCCTCTGCTTCTGTGGACTTCCTGATGTTTTCGGGTTATGTGATGATGGCTTACTTCTGGGCACAACAAGCTGCAGTGGCTTCAGCGAAACTGGTTACTGGTGATGGTGCAGAAGTTCCAGAATTCTACAAAGCGAAAATTAAAACTGCTGATTTCTACTTTGAGCGTTTATTGCCACGTGCCCAAGGCCATGCTGAAGCAATGGTAAATCCATCAAAAACTATGACTTCACTGGCAGCAGAACATTTCAGCTTTGATTACTAAGTCAAAGTTTAGGTTTTAGCTTTAAAAAGAGCGCTACGGCGCTCTTTTTCATATGTCAAAATGATGACGTGATACAAAGAAAAATCTGCTGCGTACACAAACTACACAAATTTATATCTATAATTTTCAGACGTCTATTAAATAATCCATATAATTTACTTGAATATCTATAAATACAGGGTATGATGGCGATAACTAGAAAAATTCTTGTTTTGGTTAGTCTTCTTTTAAGTATCGCAGTTTTAGTCATAAACCTTCGTTTTAAAGATCAATAAGCTCCATCCTTTTTATTTTTCAAAGTTACAGCTAGTCATCTGAAATTTTGACTATAAATCCATAAGATTCAATAGGTTATATTATGTCTAACACAGTTACCGGTACAGTAAAGTGGTTCAACGAAACTAAAGGTTTTGGCTTCATTCAACAAGACAA
>NZ_DFDO01000003.1:0-10538 GCF_002367915.1 Acinetobacter sp. UBA3025 | reverse complement strand
ATCGAGTTTTCGCCCAGCCCCTGTTGCCTATCATAAGAGTTAGCCGGAAAATTATAACCCACTGTATTGTTCACTTATGTAACCTTATGATTAGACAATATTAATTTTCAGACATTTTTTGTCCATAAATCAATATTTTCCCAGCCGCATTTTAGGCTATAAGTTTAAGCGACTTTCCTGCTAAAATATGCGCCTTTTAAAGATTTCAGAACGTGAATTGAATTTTTATTTACCCGTTTGCCTATGCAAACAGGTTATTCGTTCACTCTTTCGACGTATTACCTTGTAGGAGCCTACATGACGGTTCAAACCTTCATTCCGAATGGTGCCCCAGCTGCCTCAGAAAACACTGTCACCCAGCCAGCGCACACCCCAGCCATCGATGGTTCAGTTAAAAAACTGTATATCGAAACGCAAGGGTGTCAGATGAATGAGTATGACAGTCACCGTATGGCAGATCTGCTGGGCGATTCCCACGGCTATGTGCTGACCACCGATCCTAAAGAAGCGGATATTCTGCTGATGAATACCTGCTCGATCCGTGAAAAGGCACAAGAAAAAGTATTCTCAGAATTGGGCCGCTGGCGCAAGCTGAAAGAAAAAAATCCGGATCTGATTATTGGTGTCGGTGGATGTGTGGCTTCTCAGGAAGGTGACAATATCCAGAAACGTGCCAATTATGTAGACATGATTTTTGGTCCGCAAACCCTGCACCGTTTACCGCAAATGCTGGACCAGCATTTTGAGCAGGTCGAAAAACCGAAAAAAGAAAAAATTAAACTGGTCGATATTTCGTTCCCGGACATCGAAAAATTTGACTTCCTGCCTGAACCACGTGTTGAAGGTTATAAAGCCTTTGTTTCGATCATGGAAGGCTGTTCAAAATACTGTTCTTTCTGTGTAGTTCCATATACACGTGGCGAAGAAGTATCTCGTCCACTGGATGACGTTCTGGCTGAAATTGCTGGCTTGGCAGAAAAAGGTGTGCGTGAAATTTCCCTGCTCGGTCAGAACGTGAATGGTTATCGCGGTGAGACCTTTGACGGAAAAATCTGTACTTTTGCCGATCTGTTACGTTTGGTTGCAGAAATTCCAGGTATTGGCCGTATTCGTTATACCACTTCCCATCCATTGGAATTCAATGATGATCTGATCCAGTGCTATCGTGACCTGCCACAGATGGTGTCGCATCTGCATCTGCCGGTGCAAAGCGGTTCCAATGATGTATTGCAGGCGATGAAACGTAATCACACCATTGATGTGTATATCGAGAAAATCGAAAAGTTACGTAAAGTTCGCCCAGACATGCATTTATCTTCAGACTTTATTATCGGCTTCCCGGGCGAAACCGATGAGAACTTCGAAGAAACCTATCAGTTTATTCAGGATCTGGATTTCGATCACTCTTATAGTTTTGTTTATTCAAAACGTCCGGGCACCCCTGCCGCAGAGCTGGAAGATACGACACCTGAACAGGTGAAAAAAGAACGCTTGGCCAAAGTTCAGGACTGGATTAAACAGTCCAGTATTCGTAAAACAGATGCCATGCTCGGTACAGTCCAGCGCGTACTGGTTGAGAAAGTTTCTGATAAAGATCCGAACGTTCTGGTCGGTACAGCAGACAACACCCGTTATGTCACCTTTATTGGCGATGCATCGTGGGTAGGACGTTTTGCAGAGATCGAAATTACCGAAATTAAAACTTTAAATTTAGTTTACGGTGAGCTCTTGAATCTTGAGCCTGACGTGGCGTAATGTAGAGCATATAACGTACACTTCTAAAAGGAACACTCTTGACTGCAACGATTCGACGTACAGTAGCTTTTCCTGGAATTTCGATGGACCGTTTACAAGCCGTCTTAGGTGCCTATAACGGTCATTTGAAACAAATTGAACAACGTTTAGACGTCAAAATTTCCCACCGAGGTGAAAGTTTCTTTATCGATGGTGGAATCGATGCCGTTGAGAGAGCCGAAATGCTCTTGCAACGTCTTCATGAAGAATCTGAACACAGCCAGCAGATCAGTGCAGATACTCTGCATATGATGATTCAAGGTAGCCAGACCGATCGTGAACTCCAGGAGAACCTGGAAGAACAGGAACATACCGGTCTGGACAATGTCTGGCTGCAAACGCGCAAAGGCCGGATCAATCCTCGCGGTGCCAACCAGAAACGTTATGTACAGCGTATTCTGCAAAGTGATATTTCCTTTGGTATTGGCCCTGCGGGTACCGGTAAAACCTATCTCGCCGTTGCAGCCGCTGTAGATATGCTGGAGCGTAATGAAATCCAGCGTATCTTACTGGTTCGTCCTGCAGTTGAAGCGGGTGAAAAACTTGGCTTCCTGCCGGGGGATTTAACCCAGAAGATCGATCCGTATTTGCGTCCCCTTTATGATGCCTTGTATGAGATGCTTGGTTTCGAAAAAGTGGCCAAGCTGATCGAACGTCAGATTATTGAAGTTGCACCGCTCGCCTATATGCGTGGTCGTACCCTGAATCATTCTTTTGTGATTCTGGACGAAGCCCAGAACACTACACCTGAACAGATGAAGATGTTCCTGACCCGTTTAGGTTTCGGTTCACGTGCAGTGATTACTGGTGACGTGACTCAGGTGGATTTACCACGAGGTCAGCAGTCTGGTCTGGCACATGCCTTACGTGTGATTGATAAAATCCCTGAAATTCATATTACCCGTTTCCATTCTCGTGACGTCGTGCGTCACCAGCTGGTTCAGAAAATTGTTGAAGCCTACGAAGGCTGGGACAGTGAACAGCAGCGTTTAAGCGCTGAGGCTCGTGCTGAGCGTAAAGCCCGTCAGGAAGCCTTGATAGCTGAAAATGATGCTGCGGCTGATGCACAGCATTAAAGCTGCATTGTTATTTAATTTTTAAGGATTCACGTTGAAACTTAGTCTCTCCCTGCAACAGGACTTTCAGTCACCAGAACTGGTGCTGAAACGTGCCTATATTAAAAAAGTTGTAGAAACCACTTTGCGCCATATCGGTACCCAAAGTGATTGTGAAATTGGCATTGCCTGTGTCGATAATGACGAAAGTCATAAACTCAATCTGGAATATCGCGGCAAGGATAAACCGACCAATGTCCTGTCTTTTCCAAGTGAACTTCCAGATGAAATGGCACAGGTTCTGGATGCTTTCCCGATCGGTGATTTGGTGATTTGTATTCCAGTAGTGCTGCGTGAAGCTGCTGAACAGGACAAAGCTCCACTGCTCCATTTCACCCATATGCTGGTACATGGTACTTTGCATCTGATGGGTTATGACCATGAAACTTCAGAGGAAGATGCTGAAGAAATGGAAGGCATTGAGATCGAGATTCTGGACAAACTGGGTATTGCTAATCCTTATCTGGAAAGAGATTAAAATTCAATAATTAAAAAGCGGGCTAAGGCTCGCTTTTTTCATTTTATTCACTTCATAATAAGCTCAATTTAAGAAATAAAATAAAAACCTTCATGAAATATGTCGTGATTTTCAAAGCGCAAATTAAAGAATTAGATCAGTGTTATTTTGAAACAGCCCAGCGAATGAGAGAAAGAGCCCTTTCACAATTTCAGTGCCAGTATTTTGAAGCCTTAACCGAAGGTACTCAGGAAATTGCGCTTTCTTACTGGAACAGTCTTCATGATATTCGCGCCTGGCATGCAGATGCTGAACATCAGGCTGCTCAAGAGCTAGGGAAAAATAGCTGGTATACATATTTCAGCGTGGAAGTCTGTGAAGTTTTACGGCGCTATGATGCACATTTAAATTAAATACTCATCGATCCTTATTTATTTTTTTCTTGATCTGTTCTTAGATACAGAGTTTTAAAAAAATATCTGCTTACGCATTCATGATTTCTTCCAGAAATACATAAGCACATAATGAACTTTAACAAAGAACTGTGCTTCAAAAATTTCAGGAGAACGTAATGAAAAGATTGTTCTCGACTGCATTACTTATTTTCTCTCCCTGGCTGTGTTCATCACTTTATGCCCACTCAATTCCCATGTGCCCAAAAATTAAATTTCAACAGAACCAAAGCTCATGGGCAGGCCATTATTATTTAAACGGAGTTATGGAATTAGGTTCGGAGTTGCTGTTACAAGCAGATGGTACCTTTAAATGGTATCTGGCCTATGGTGCTCTGGATCAATTTGCCGAAGGAACATGGTGGCAAAATAAAGAGTGTATTGGCTTAAAAGCAGATCCAAAGTACCAGGACTTAATGATATTTCCCAAATATCTAGCCATAGATGAAAACCATTTAAATGTGGTCTGGGACGATGGAACTCAGCAAGGTAGTTATATGCAGGCGAAGCGTCCAGATTAACGCACCTCAAATTCTGCTTCAGCCGGATCAAAACGCCAGGTTCGAATGATTCGTAACTCGGAAATATCCGACATCTTGGCATCAAATGCTCCAAACGGTGCTGCTTTGCGCACTGAAGATTTTGCAGCTTCATCTAGCAAACTATGCCCTGAACTGTCAATTAACCGAATTGCACGGATTCCGCCGTTCTGGTTCAAGATCACCATCAAGCGCACCTCTCCTGCCAGATTCTGCTGTTTGGCCGCGTCTGGATAATAGCGGTTACCATAGAACTCCACTTTCTGACGGAATTTTTCCAGATAAGCCGCAGAGACATCCTGTTTGGACTGGATGCCATCTACGGTTTTAATTTTTTGCTGACGACTGAAGTTTTGTTGTCGTTGCAGATATTGGGCTTCAAGACTGGCTACCATAGCGGCTTTGGCCTGAAACTGACTTTGTAACTGTTCCTGCATTTTTTTGCGCTGATTTTCTTCCGCCTGTTTTTGCCAGCTTAAAGTCGTCATCAGCACTTTTTCTTCAAAGCTTAATTCGCGCTGTTGTTGCAAAATATCCGGACTTTCTTGCTGCTCTTCTCCGGTCTTTTGCTCCATCAACGGTGCAGGCATATCGCTCGACATACGATGTGCTTCACGAAATTTACCTGAACCTTGCTGGTCAGTTTGAGCCAGAAAATCTGCATGCTCAATTTTTTCATCAGTTTGACGAATACTGACTGCAATTTCTTTGGTCATGCTCTCCTGATCTTGTGGCATACCAAATTCCAGCGTGAGAAAAATCACATGCAAAATAACAGCTGCAAATACGGCGCTATTAAAAATTGGATCTTTCCACCAGGCTTTGACCAGAGGCATTAATATCATGGTTGATCTCATCGCTACGAACCCAGACTTGAGTTCATCCCCCAAACAGCATTTTTAAAAATTAAAAAATAAACGGCTTTGCATTTTTCTTTTAAAAATGCCAAACCCATCAAATCTTCAACGTTACATAACTAAAACCCTAAAAATGGTGCTATTTATTTTGCTAAACTGCAAGCTGAAACTCTTGTATTTTTTATACAATTCGACAAGATACACTTCGAATTAAAACATATAGTTGCCAGGATGCTTAAAGATGCAAACGCTAATTTCCAATATTTCTAATAAAATTCGCCAGGCGTATCAAAAGGCGGAAGGATTTATTGAGGATGAACGCGAATTCCCTTTGTCTCAAGTTTTCCTGAATGCGACATTTCAACGTTTTGTCACTGACAATGTTTCCATGCTGAAAGACCTGCATGCCGATCTGCATGATGACTGGTTACGGCTCTATGCCACGCTGGACTATAAAGGTCTGAACGTGACCTTATCAGTTGATTTAAAACTGGTGCAAATGGAGCTGAATAAGAATACGCAGCTCATCGTATTTGAACAGATCAGTGATACCCAGTTGATTGAAGCCAAATACCCAAATATCTTTTATAAACTGGGGGTACGATTCGCCCTGTTTTTCTATCAGCGCGTGCTGAATAAGGACCCTCTTGGCATGATTCTGGAAAAACTGGGCGTGATTAAAGTAAAAGATGATTTGTTGCATCTGGATCTGAATCGCTGGTTAGGTAAAAACCGCTCGGTGATTGAAACACTTGGTAAGGTTCATGTGAACCATGCGGTACTTCGTGAAGCTGAACTGGTAGTGATCGGTAATGTGAATCTTGCTGCCCTGTTCAGAAAGCTTTCTCAGGAAAAAGAAGAGAAATGGGACGAAGACGACATGGATGACAATAAAGTCACACCGATCAAACAGAAAGAACCGACTTAAACTGCGTGTAATTCAATACCTAAACAAATACACCAGCAACTACATGAAATATACATTTTTATTGAAAATCTCCCTTCATTTTCCACATTTTGACCAAATAATAAAAAGTGGAAAGTGATCAATTTTATCTGAAACTACACAGGACAATTCTTTATGGCGAAAACTGTATTCAAAACTTTAGGGGTGACTGCAGGCTTGACTACCGCAATGGTACTTACTGGTTTATCCACCCAGACCTTCGCCATGACGCCTTTCCAAGCCAATTATCAGTTTAGCTACAATGGAAAAAATATGGGTTCTGCTACCCGTACCTTGAGCAAATCTGGTAATAACTGGACCTATGTTTTTGCAGCCAAAGCGGGTGGCGTTGCTTCAGCGACTGAAACCAGCCGTTTTACTTTTAATAATGGCAAGATTGGTTCAAGCAGCTTCAGCCGTACCAGTAAGATTCTGGTGCATAGCAACACCATGAGTATCAACTTCAATCCATCTAGCAAAACGATCAGTACCAAGAAAGATGATGAAAAACGTTCTTTTGCCTGGAGAGCAGATGTACTGGATGAGCTAAATGCTGAATTGCAGATTCGTGAAGACCTGAAAAATGGTGGTTTAAAATCGAATTACTACATTGCTGATGCCAAAGAAGTGGAAGGCCGTAAATTCGTCAAACAAGGTACAGAAACGGTGAGCACCAAATATGGTTCATTTAGTACCATTAAAGTAGTGATTAAACACAACAAACCAGGCCGTGAAACTACTTTCTGGTTAGCACCGAAACTGGACTACTTACCAGTCAAAGTATCGCATGTCGACAAGAAAACCTCTTACGGTTTATTGCTGACCAGCTATAACGGTAAAACGAACTAAGGTTTTTTGGTGAATTTCGCTTGATTTTTTTTGGGTGCTTTTTACAATACGCTTTTGCTTTAAAAAGCACCTGCTCTTGAGGATTCTCCCGTGCACGCACTAGAACAGAAAATCTTAGCCGAAGGTATCGTTCTATCTGAAGAAGTTTTGAAAGTTGATTCTTTCTTAAATCACCAAATTGATCCAATCATGATGCAGCAAATTGGTCAGGAATTTGCGCGTCTGTTTAAAGATGCTGGTATTACCAAAATTATTACCATTGAAGCGTCCGGTATTGCACCTGCAGTCATGGCAGGCTTAGAGCTTGGTGTTCCAGTGATTTTTGCACGCAAATACCAGTCTCTCACTTTAAAAGATGATTTATACCGTTCTAAAGTATTTTCATTTACCAAACAGACTGAAAGCACGATTGCCATTTCAAATAAACACATTAGTTCATCTGACAAGGTTTTAGTGATTGATGACTTCCTGGCAAATGGTCAGGCAGCACTGGGTCTTGCTGACTTGATTCATCAGGCGAATGCTGAAGTGGTAGGGATCGGGATTGTGATTGAAAAATCATTCCAGCCAGGCCGTGACTTGTTACTTGAAAAAGGTTACCGCGTTGAATCATTAGCGCGTGTGAAATCTTTGGCAAATGGTACTGTCGAATTTGTTCGCGATTAAGTTTACAAATGAATATTTTAAAGGGTGCTTCGGCACTCTTTTTTATTAGATTTTTTTAATTTCGGTTAGCTAGGAATAACTAAAATATAGCTATAAAATTATCTATTTTCGACTGCACGTAAATAGTTGTACTCCGACTTTTTCTTATGAGATTTCAAGACAACTAAAGCCTCAAGAATTTATTATCCGAAAAATAACAACAATTTAAACTGATATTATTATAAAATAAGAGGCCTAACTATCTGCCAATAGTTAGACCCTTGGTTTATTTTCAACAATAAACTATTTGACAGTCACAGTAATACTACCGCTGTTGACAGCACCAATGGCGGTAGTTGTGATACTGTTGTTAACAGCAGTTTGAGTTCCTTCTGCAATTGCACTTACAGATGCATCAATGGTACCTGCATTGTAAGCAATATTTGCTGCACTATAATTACTTAAAGTTTCATTGATTTGCTCACTGTAGTTGGTCGCCAGTGTAGTACTCACTACTTCTGAGATGTCTGAACTATCAGCAACCTCTGAGAGCTCTTCTACAGTTTCTGAGTTATTAGTTGCACTGGTAACTTCACTGAAGTCATAGTTATATGTCTCATCTGATACGTCTGATATCACGCTATTAAAGCTGCCTTGCTCTAGTGTAATACTACCTGTATTCGCGGCGCCAATTGCTGTAGTTTCAATCGTACCTTCAATTGAACTAATTGCATCCTGTGCTTCTCTTGATACCTCTCCTAATGCTTGTAAATCGACGCTGGCATCAACATCACCTGTATTTACTGCAAGATTCAAGGCAGAACCATTTTCCACCTGCTGAGAGATCGACTCCAGGGTCGCTTGTAAACCAGTATCTACGGTTACTTCAGTTGGTGTTTCATCATCTTGAGCATATGCCATACCTGCACCAGACAGGAAAGCGACAGATAAAGCGATTGTTTTGATCGTGTTTTTCATCGTTGTTTTTCCTTTTTTAGCTTTGAAATACTTCTCGCTCAGTATTTCTTTCTCATAATGGGAGCGAGCCCATTTTTACTGGTCAATTAATCACGCTGAGAACTTGACCAGTAATTTTCTATAACTTCAGGATTGGCATCCCACAACATGGATACCTTCTCCTCTTCTTTTTCTTTAGAATTCATTTCTTGCGAATCTTTTTCGTTCTTTACTACACCTGAAGAAGACGAAGCTTTTTTCTTACTGATATATTTAATTAAATCTTGTTTACTCATTTCAGGATCTGCTTCAGGATTCTGAATCACTTCGGATTCTTTGTTTTTAGGTGGCTTCGTATCTTTACTCGGTGAATTGGTCGATTTATTTTTTTCATTGGATGAAGAAGATTCTGTTGCAGCTGACTCCTGAACAGCAGTACTGGACGCTATACTATTTTGCTCCTGACTTTTTTTGTACTTATGCAAAGCCACAGAACTTCGTGTCAGATTGAGCTGACCATATTCAGGTGGTATTTGTGCACGGCAACCAGCAAAGACAGGAGGCGGAACAACCTGACTGAGTAATTCAAAAGTGGCCAGATTCAACATTTGCCGTAAAGCAAAATTAGTCGCCTCACGTTCTCCTTTACCAATTTGAACATTTAACAAGGTACGTCCAGTAAACCGCCCGGCACTGACACCATAATCCTGTGCAGCAATCTGCTTTTGCAGCGATACATTCGCAACGACTTTACTCGTACGTGTATCGGTAAGAGATAAATCCAGACCAACCATAATACGGGTTTGACTATAGTTCGGGCCAACACCCGCAATCTGCATATCAAATCCACCACCCGGAATAAAATCCAGACTGTTAATACTGCCCGTCACATAATAATCAGAGGCCTGAATCTGTCTTGGATCACGAATCCCCCACTTGGCTTCACTTTCAATAATTCGGGGATCACGTCGGTTCATTAAGTTAACTCCCGCCTGAAATAAAGCAGACTGCACCATATCTCCAGCGCCTTGGGTGACCATTTTCCCACTACCTCCATTGGTTACCACATCTTTGCCGGTTTGATCCAAAATCGCACCTACAGAGAAGCTGACATCATTACGTAATTGTCCTTTTAAACAGGATAAAGCCATATCAAAAGGAGTAAAAATATCGGTAATAGGAGGTCCTTGTACCAGTTTCATCGGCTTCTTATTGGAGGGTGCCAAACCAGTACACCCAGTTAGAAAATAGCTCAAAAGCACCGGTAAGCTCACAAAAGAAATCTTTCTTCTGGATGGAAAATTCAGCATGCTGATTCTCCCTGTCTGGTACTTAAGTTAGGACACTGTTTGGTATTTTGATTGGTATTCGAATTTACAGGAGCTCCATTTAGAAGCTCGCTTGCAATATCTATATTGTTATCCGAACCCTCTATGTTGATATTATTAGTCGGCGTATTTACTGTACCGATAGAGGTAGTTGAGGTGCTATACACCGTGGTTTTTCCTAATCCAGAATAATAATCCGACTCTCTAAGTTCGATCAGGTTTGCTTGAACCAAATTTTCACTAGAACGTGCTGCTGATGCTTTCCAACGCTGACTCCACTCATCTGAGGTTGCATAAGCGCTACTTAAAAAACATAAACAAATTAAACCCATATTGATCGCCAATATTCTCATAATATTAATATCCTCTGATTCAAAATGTTTATTTAGTTTTTTACTTTAAATAAGATCTAATTTATCTAAAAAATATTTAATCAGATAAAAAAATAAAATAAAGAAATTATCCGTATTCACATATTTTTTATTTTCAAATAAAAATTTAAACTTATGTTTTTATTAAAATTAAATAAATTTGTTTATAATTTGTGATTTGTAAGAAATCATTAGTAAGAAAAATAATGAATATAAAATTCATTTAAT
>NZ_DFDO01000004.1:462-9013 GCF_002367915.1 Acinetobacter sp. UBA3025 | reverse complement strand
CAAACTATGGGACAGCAGTGGCTTAGGCGTCCTTTTTTATTTCAAGAAAATTCCCTCTCCTTGTAGGAGAGGGTTAGGGTGAGGTCTATAAATTTAAATAACCTCCATCCCAACCTTCCTCCTAAAAGGAGGAAGGAGCTTTAGTATTAATGCGCTTCATCCCAGTTCATGCCTTTACCGACTTCCACAACCAAAGGTACAGAAATTTCAATCACGGATTGCATCACTTCAGCCAGTTGAGGCGCCAGTTCATCTGCAATCGCTTCATCGACTTCAAATACCAATTCATCGTGGACTTGCAGCAGCATTTTGGCTTGATCTTTAGGCAGCATTTTATCAACTTCAATCATCGCCATTTTGATGATGTCTGCAGCCGAACCTTGTAATGGTGCATTAATCGCAGCACGTTCAGCGGCTTTGCGGACCATCATGTTACGGGCATCGATATCCGGTGTATACAAACGGCGACCTAGAATAGTTTCGACAAAGCCTTGTTCCAATGCCACCTGACGGGTACGCTGCATATATTCATAAATCCCCGGATAACGGCGGAAATACTGTTTGATATATTCCTGTGATTCCTGACGAGTGAAACCTAACTGACGAGTCAGACCAAATTCAGACATGCCATAGAGCAGGCCGAAGTTCACGGCTTTGGCCTGACGACGCTGATCATTGGTCACTTCTTCGAGTGGGATGCCCAGAACTTCAGCTGCGGTACGACGGTGCACGTCCTGTCCATGGTTAAAGGCATCTACTAGCGCATCATCCTGAGATAAATGTGCCATGAGACGCAATTCAATCTGTGAATAATCCGCTGCGAGTAAGACACGACCTTCAGGCGCAATAAAGGCCTTACGAATCTGACGTCCGATTTCCGCACGAATTGGAATGTTCTGCAAGTTTGGATCGGTTGATGATAAACGGCCGGTTGCAGTCAGTGCCTGATGGTAACTGGTATGCACACGATGGGTCTCATTATTGGCCTGCTTGCATAGACCATCGGTATAGGTACTTTTCAGTTTAGACAGACCCCGATATTCCAGAATCAGTTCAGCAATCGGGTGTTCCAGTTTTTCCAGCACACTTTCACTGGTGCTATACTGGCCGGTAGAGGTCTTTTTGCCACCTTTTAAGCCCAGTTTGTCAAACAGAACTTCACCGACCTGTTTTGGAGAGCTGACATTAAACGCTTCACCAGCTATTTCCGTGATCTGATTTTCCAGATTCTGCATGGTTTGAGCAAACTCACAACCGAGCTGATCCAGAAAAGCCAGATCCAGTCGGATGCCATTTTCTTCCATGCTGGTCAGCACACGCGCTACCGGCATTTCAATATTATGCAGAATATTGACCAGTTCAGGATAAGTCTGCAGCTTTTTGCTGAGTACTTCAAACAGACGATAGGTCACATGCGCATCTTCTGCGGCATAGTGTGCTGCAGTTTCGATCTCGATTTTATTGAAAGTTTTTTGTTTGGCGCCTTTGCCTGCCACCTGTTCATAAGTGGTGGTTAAGTGGCTTAAGTACAGACGAGCAACATCGTCCATGCCATGGCGGGTGGCAACCGAGTTCAGCACATAAGAAGCCAGCATGGTATCAAAATACCAGCCCGCCAGATGAATGCCGTGATTTTCCAGAACATGCGCATCATATTTCAGATGGTGGCCAATTTTCTGAATGGCTTCATTTTCTAGAATCGGTTTGATCTGAGCCAAAATTTCTTCACGATTTAGCTGTTCTGGCGCACCTTCATAATCATGTGCTAGCGGTACGTAATAGGCATCCTGTGCATCAAAAGCCACTGAAAAACCAACAATCTGTGCAATACGGTAATCCAGACTGGTGGTTTCGGTATCAAAAGCAAAGCGTTTTTCAGTGTTTAAGCGTTCAAACAGCTTGCTCCAATCTTCCTGAGTCAACACAGTATGATACGTCGCTTCTCCAAGCTGATCGTTATCACTGCTGAGTGTTGCCTGCTGCTCATCGGCTTCCTGAGGTTCAGGTACGGCTTTGGCAGTAATCGATTGGGTAGCCTGCTTATAGTTGCGATTGTTTGGATTGTTCGGATGGTCTAGTGATTGCAGCTGGTTACGGAATTCCAGTTCGGTATACAGATTACGTAAAGCTTCTACATTTGGATCCTGAAGTTTCAGGTCATCATAAGTGAAGCTTAAATCCAGATCGCAAATGATGCTGGCTAATTGATGATCCAATGCAATGCCATCGGTATTGTCTTTAATATTCTGACCAACTTTACCTTTGATCTTGTCGACATTTTCCAGAATGCCACCAATCGAGCCATATTCATTGAGTAATTTGGCTGCAGTTTTCGCCCCGATGCCAGGCACACCCATAATGCCATCTGAGGCATCTCCCATCAGGGTCAGGTAGTCAATGATCTGGTTTGGCCATACGCCAAACTTTTCAAAAACCCCATCAACATCCATCGGTTTTTCTTTGAAACTGTCTTCTAAGGTCACTTTATCAGTCACCAGCTGTGCCATGTCTTTATCACCGGTTGAAATCAGTACCTGATGACCCAAAGCTTCAGCACGTTTAGCCAGTGTCCCAATAATATCATCGGCTTCCGCACCTGGCAGCATATGCAGGGGAATGCCCAGTGCACGAATCAAGGCATGTAAGTATGGAATTTGCTGTGACAGTTCTTCCGGCATGCTCGGACGGTCACCTTTATAAATAGGTGATAGCTCGTGACGGAAAGTCGGTTCAGGCGTGTCGAAAATCACCGCCATATGGGTTGGCTGGGTACGGCGCATCAGTTTTTGAATAGCAGAAATTGCACCACGAATTGCATTGGTGTGCAGACCGGTTGACGTGGTTAATGGTGGTAGTGCATGAAAGGCACGAAATAAAAAGTAAGAGCCATCGACCAAGACAAATGGTGGCATGTAATCAATTCCTTATTCAAAAAACAGTTTTATTGTACGTGATTTTTACTGCACTCGCAGGGGCAAGTCGGCTTCTACAGCTTAGCGAATATCGGGTGAAGATGAAATAAGCAGTACAAGCTGTTGTATGATGACATGGTTAAGGAACGAGAACGAGAAGAATGACGGCAGGGCAAAATGAATTGCGTATGATCTGGCTGATTAGTCTGGTAATTGTGGGAATAAGTGCATGGTATCTGGAATTGCAGATCGTGACTTATCTCACTGCTCTGGGTTTCCTGATCAGCGTGATGCAATATATCAGTGCCATTGAAGCGCCCGTGCGGGATCTGGCTGCACCGACCCAGGTGATTGTGACAGCCAATTCTAAAATACCGTTATATATTTCTTCTATTATCGCCATTGTCGGAGGCGTGACTGAGCTCAACTGGCTCATAGGTATTGGTATTACCGCCTGGATTTTCTTTCTATTACGCTGGCTACAACGTTTGGAACGTAACATTGTCCAGTTGCAATCTCGTTACCGGTCAGCAGATCGGACTCATCCAGAAACTACTCAACCAGATATTCCTTTACCTATTGCTGCTCAAGCTAGTCCAGAGCAACCACAATTGCTGGATCAGATCCAACAATGGATTTTTCGAGGAAATCTAGTTCTCAAAGCTGCGATTGCCATTTTGGTAATCGGAATCATTTTATTACTCCGTTTTGCGACAGAGCACTGGCAGCTGAGCTTGGCGGTAAAATTAGGACTGGTCGCTTTATCTGCTGTTGTTGTGACCGGATTGGGTTATACCCTGATCGCTAAAAACCGCAGTTTCGGTCTGGCACTAGAAGGCTTGGGATTAGGGGCACTATTTCTGACCTTGTTCTTTGCCTATTACAATCTGGTGATTGCCACGTTGCCACTGGCAGCTCTGGTGTTCTTGGTCATTTTGGCAATTACGCTGTACTTAAGCTTGAAACAGAAAAGTATTGAGCTGGCAGTCATGGCCTTATTCATTGCCTATCTGGCGCCGTTTACCTTGCCGACCCGAGATGCTTCTGCGGTTGAGTTCATCAGTTATTATCTGCTGATTAATATCGGCGTGCTGTTCCTTAGCAGTTTGCGGCCCTGGAAAATCCTGAACCAGATTGCTTTTCTGGTCACAGTCATAGTAGGTGGAATGTATAGCCTGATTCATGGTCATACATACGAACGTTATACGATGACGACTCTGATTCTGGCACATAGTGCGGTATTCATCTGGCTAGGCTTTCGTTTTAGCCAGTTACTGGCTCGGCAGGATCTTTCGCGTTTTCGTTTAAAACCGGTTCTGGATCTTGCCCTGATTTTCGCTGCACCGATTACCGCCTATATTTTCCTGTATCTGATTCATTTCAATCAGCCTGATCAAAAGCTTTGGCAAGCCGGGCTTAGTCTGTTATTTGTCGGGATATTTGCAGTCTGCTGGACCTTAGTTCGCCGTCGAGAGAGTATTCAGGTCATTTCCCAAAGTTATCTCAGCCTGATGCTGATCTTTCTGGCTTTGATTCCCCCCATTTTATTGACAGAGCAGTGGAGCGTAGTCGGTTGGGCGGTTGAAGGCGTACTGATTTATCTCTGGGCATTGGAAAAGAATATTCGGGTTGCGCATTATCTGAGTATGGGACTGCTGATCATGGCAGGCTTCAGTAGTGTTTACTATCTGATTGAGCTTAATCCCACACCGCGGGAAATTTTCTGGATTCTCAGCTTCTGTTATGTCGCCGTCGTCTTCCTGAGTCAGCTTAAAGCCAAATACCGCCAGCAGCTCAATAGTTTAAGTATCAGTTTTCTGAGCATTCTCAGTTTTGCTTCGACCCTGATGTTGTTTGCCTTGCTTGAAGATGAGTTTGCTCATGAACAGGCTTATATTTATAGTTTATTCAGTCTTGGACTGGGTTATACGGTTCTAAGTGAAATCATACAGCGCAAGCATCAGGAATGGTGCTGGTTATTGCCAAAATGGAGCGGTCTTACGCCATTGGTGATCATTGCGATTTTGCTGGCTGTTGATTATAGCGAAAATGGGATTCTGGTCTGGCCAAGTGCTTTGGAGCGTGGAATCTTTGCACTTTCATCATTATTGCTGGCTGCTTTATGGTTAAGACCGGTGAAAGGAATTGATTTATCCAAAGAGTGGATGAGCTTTGGGGTATTTGCCAGCTTGGATTTGGCTAGTGTATGCCTAATACCGAGCATGCCTTATCTCAGTATGGTAATTCTGCCTTTGGTATTCTGGTTCTGGTGTTATCGACAAAAAGAAAATTCAGAGTGGCGCTTACTCTGGCAAAGTAAAAACTGCTTGGTGTTAATGGGAGCTTGGTTAATATGCTCACAGCTGTTTAACCAGCAAGCTTTCCAATATTACTGGTTACCTCTATTCAATCCATTTGATCTGATCAGTCTGGCCATGCTTGCCAGTTTCCTGTGGATGCTGTTGCAGCAGATTCGGGCAGGACACGATCGCGGTATGATGTCGGTACTGATGGTGCTAAGCCTGTTATGGCTGTCGAGCTATATTGTATTACGGGCTCTACATATCTATCTGCAAACACCATTTAATAGTCTGGAATTATGGAGCAATGCTACGGTGCAGCTAAGCTTGACGATTCTTTGGGTATTGTTGGCTTGGGCAACCATGTGGACGGCTACGCTAAAAAGGCTTAAACCGATGTGGATTTTAGGAGGCAGTATTCTGGTGATCGTCAGCTTGAAGCTGGTGTTATTCGACTTATCTCATACCGGTACACTGACACGTGTGATTTCATTCTTGCTGGCCGGTGGGGTCATGCTACTGATTGCGTATATAGCACCAATGCCGGATGGGGAGAAAAGGGTTTGAATCTAAATTACTCGATTTGAGCGTTAATTTAATCTCCCCAAACCCTGAACGAGCTTAAAGCACAGCTTTAAGCGATATGTAAAAGAAAGACAGGCTTTTTATGACAGTCCCTCCCTTAGTAAAGGGAGGTTAGGAGGGATTTAGAAAAAGTTATTTTAAATCCGGCTCTCTCTTCAGCTCTTTCTCATTGGCATATTGATCAACGTCTTCATTTTCCAGTGGGCGAGCCAGTGGATGATCAACAAAGCCCATTTTCGGTACCGGAATTTCAATCTGATTATCGAGAAAGCCATTTCGGATCCGTTCCTGCATCTCATCACGGACTTTTAGATAATTTTCCTGCTGACACCAAATCGCAAACAAAAGTTCAATCGAAGATTCACGGAAGGCGGTGACTGTTACAGCTGGTTTTGGATCGGCCAGAACCAGTGGATATTTATTGGCAACATCCAGCAGTACTTCACGCACTTTGATGATGTCTTCATGGAAATTAATAGCCAAGGTAATCGGAATACGCCGGATTGGAAACTTGGACAAGTTGTGTACCGGAGCCCGAATCAGTTGTTCGTTCGGCAAGCGTACATAAATATTGTCTTGGGTAAGTAGTTTAACCGAGAGCAGATCAATCGAAATCACTTCACCTTCAACGGTATGTCCACGAATCAGTGTAATCTGAATGGTATCACCCACTTCAAAAGATCCTTCACCAATCAGGAAGATACCGCTGATCAGGTTGGATGCAGAGGTTTGGGATGCGAAACCCAGTGCGACGGTTAAAATACCTGCTGCACCGAGAAAGACACTGAGTTTAAATCCGGCTTCCTTCAAACTCGCCATCACAAACAGCAGGAAAATAAAGTAGAAAATCCCGCGGCGCCAGACCATTTGCTGATGCGCATTAAAGCGTATACCAATAGTACGGATAAAAGCATTCGAAAAAAAACGTGCGATCAGGAAACCAATAAAACACAGCACAACCGCGACGACGATTTCAGTCAGGCGATCGGTATTAATATTGGTAAATACTCCCTTGAGACTGTTGGTGACTTCGGTTGGAATATTCGAATTTGGCATCACACGCTCTTAGAAAAATGAATCAAACATATTAAATAAATTTCCCGCCGGATCACGCGGTGGGTGTAAATAATCCACTTCACCCGCATTGGGCGGGGTACGGTTTTCCACCCGGATCCGGGGTGGGCGATCCAGACCTTCATGCAAAACCTTAATCTGCGAGGTCCACAGACGTTCAGTGCTGGCACTATAAAAGAGAGGCAATGCAGGTACTGGAACATTCATCCGATCGAAACGCAGTTGCTGCTGACTGGTATTATGAAACTCAATTGGAGTCACAGCACGGAATGCACGAGGACGTAATTGTTGCAATTCAGTCCGGCCATCGACTGCGGTAGCATAGCAAATTTCACCGGAACGGTGATTTGGCCCAAACCAGGTATCTTTCGGTAAAATCACTGGAAGATCAAAAATCGGTTCACGTTGACCTTCGACAAAACCGGCAATCCATAGCGGGGTGCTGATATAGAGGGTTCCACGTTGTCCAGCCGGAATATAAATCGGATCAACCGGTTTAATTACTACGGAGCGATTCGCCAGACGCGGCATAAGCTGTAACTTGCTTTGGGTAGATTTGAACATATAGCGTTCAATTTTCACCGGTGTCGGAAATGCAAACAGTGGATCATTAATCTGATGCCATTGCTGTTCATAATCGTACTGAACCCTCGGACGGTAATATTCTAGTCGCCATTCCTGCAAGCCTCGGGTCAAACGAAACAGCAGAGAGCCAAATTGCCAGGCCTTGGACTCGTTAATTTCAAAACTTTGCTCTCCCCACCATTGGATTCGGGGAGACTGCAGGTTTAATTCATCTTGATCTTGCGGCAATGTTGGCATCCTTTCTTGCTAAATCTTTGAAAACATACTTCACGCTGTCATATGCTTAGAGTACACTCAATTTAAATTTTTTCATCATTATTATAATCTGCGATGCAAGTACTGAAACAATTACAAATCCCGTATAGCTTTGCGAAACGTCATGGTGTGCTGCTGCGTTATGAGGGGGATCAGGCTTTTATTGTCCGTCGTGACAATACGTCTATGCTTGCATTGCAGGAAGCACGCCGTTTGCTGGGCCATCCGGCTCAGTATCAACATTGTACAGAACAAGAATTCAATCAGTTACTCAGTTCCAGTTTTGCCGGCGATAGCGGTGAGTCACAGCAGGTGGCTGCCGGACTGGAAGATCACCCGGATTTATTAAGCCTTGCTGATTCGGTCCCTGAGGCTGAAGACTTGATGGATCAGGAGGATGATGCGCCTATTGTCCGTCTGATCAATGCCTTGTTGTCTGAAGCAATCCGTGTTGGCGCTTCAGATATTCATGTGGAATCTTTTGAAAAACGACTTTCCGTACGTTTGCGTGTCGATGGGCAATTGCGTGAAATTGTGCAGCCACGTCGTGAACTGGCACCATTACTGGTATCACGGATCAAGGTCATGGCCAAGTTGGACATTGCAGAAAAACGGATTCCTCAGGATGGCCGTATTTCCTTACGTCTGGCAGGTCGTGAAGTCGATGTGCGTGTTTCGACTTTGCCATCCTCTTATGGCGAGCGGGTGGTGATGCGTTTGCTGGACAAGCAGGCCGGCCGTCTAAATATGACCCATCTTGGCTTGATGAATAATGATTATGATCGACTCAAGGCCCTAGTGCATCGCCCTCATGGCATTATTCTGGTGACTGGACCTACA
>NZ_DFDO01000004.1:0-232 GCF_002367915.1 Acinetobacter sp. UBA3025 | reverse complement strand
TCTGGTGACTGGACCTACAGGTTCGGGTAAGACCACTACCTTATATGCAGCACTTTCTGATCTAAATGATGGTTCCAAAAATATCCTGACGGCTGAAGATCCGGTGGAATATCAGTTAGAAGGGATTGGTCAGACTCAGGTAAATACCAAAGTCGACATGACCTTTGCTCGTGCTTTAAAAGCCATGTTGCGTCAGGATCCGGATGTGGTGATGGTCGGTGAGATTCGTGAT
>NZ_DFDO01000058.1:0-3099 GCF_002367915.1 Acinetobacter sp. UBA3025 | reverse complement strand
TGAAGCAATGGATGCATTCTTGCCAATGGCTGACAAAGCATTGGCGAAAGACTACCAAAAACTGCTGACCAAACAAGGTCTTGATATCCGTATCGGTGCAAAAGTTTCTGGTACTGAAGTTAATGGTCGTGAAGTGACTGTTAAATACAGCCAGGGCGGTGAAGACAAAGAACAGACTTTCGATAAACTGATCGTTTGTGTAGGCCGTCGTGCTTATGCTGAAGGCCTATTGGCTGAAGACTCAGGTATCAAACTGACTGAGCGCGGTCTGGTTGAAGTAAACGACTGGTGTGCAACTTCTGTTGAAGGCGTATACGCAATCGGTGACTTGGTACGTGGTCCAATGCTTGCACATAAAGCAATGGAAGAAGGCGTAATGGCTGTTGAACGTATCCACGGTCATGCTGCTCAAGTGAACTACGATACTATCATTTCTGTCATCTACACTCACCCGGAAGCGGCTTGGGTAGGTTTAACAGAAGAGCAAGCCAAAGAAAAAGGTCATGAAGTGAAAACTGGTCAATTCGGTTTTGCTGTAAATGGTCGTGCTTTGGCTGCTGGTGAAGGTGCCGGTTTCGTGAAGTTTGTTGCTGATGCAAAAACTGACCGTCTACTTGGTATGCACGTGATTGGACCTGCTGCGTCTGATATCGTTCACCAAGGTATGATCGCACTTGAGTTTGTATCTTCAGTTGAAGATCTACAGTTGATGACGTTTGGTCACCCAACATTCTCTGAAGTCGTACATGAAGCTGCTCTTGCAGTCGATGGTCGTGCGATTCACGCAATCCAACGCAAGCGTAAGTAATTCTTCAAAGAGCGGCTCCGGCCGCTCTTTTTACATTTGGTGGTTGTTTTTGAATGAATAATCATCTAAAAATAAAGATAAGTAAAATTTAAGATCCAAAAATACCAATATTGATTGATGTGAACCAAGAAATATTGGGAATACGTGTAATAACAAAGTCAAATAAGTAGTAAAAGGTTAATCAATGAATTTACATGAGTATCAAGCAAAAACGTTATTAAAAAAATATGGGATGCCTGTACAAGAAGGTATTCTTGCTACCAATGCTGAGGAAACAGTACATGCTTTTGAGCAGCTTGGTGGGAAGTTTGCAGTATTAAAAGCGCAGGTTCACGCAGGTGGTCGTGGCAAAGCAGGTGGGGTAAAAGTGGTAAAGTCGGCTGAAGAAGCCGCTGAATATGCCAATCAGATTATTGGTTCACGTTTAGTGACCTATCAAACCGATGCAAATGGTCAGCCAGTTAATAGCATTCTGGTGTCTGAAGATGTTTATCCGGTTGAGCGTGAACTCTATTTAGGTGCGGTGGTTGACCGTTCTAGCCGTCGTATTACTTTTATGGCATCCACTGAAGGCGGTGTCGAAATTGAAAAAGTTGCAGAAGAAAATCCTGAAAAAATCATTAAAGTCGAAGTTGATCCTTTAGTAGGATTATTGCCATTTCAGGCGCGTGAAGTGGCGTTTGCACTTAAGTTAAAAGATAGCCAGATCAATCAATTTGTTAAAGTCATGACAGCTGCTTACCAAGCCTTTGTCGAAAATGATTTTGCTTTATTTGAAATTAACCCACTCTCTGTTCGTGAAAATGGTGACATTCTCTGTGTCGATGCCAAAGTCGGTATTGATTCAAATGCGCTATACCGTCTGCCTGAAGTTGCTGCTTTACGTGATAAATCACAAGAAAATGAGCGTGAGCTGAAAGCATCTGAATTTGACCTGAACTATGTTGCTTTAGAGGGTAATATTGGTTGTATGGTCAATGGTGCCGGTCTTGCGATGGCAACCATGGACATTATCAAGCTTTATGGTGGTCAACCAGCTAACTTCTTGGATGTAGGTGGTGGTGCAACCAAAGAGCGTGTCATCGAAGCATTTAAAATTATCTTGGCAGATTCTTCTGTACAAGGTGTCTTGATTAATATTTTTGGTGGAATTGTACGTTGTGACATGATTGCTGAGGCAATTATTGCAGCGGTTCAGGAGGTAAATGTCACTGTACCTGTAGTCGTTCGTCTTGAAGGGAACAATGCAGAGCTTGGTGCCAAGTTACTGGATGAATCTGGTTTGAAATTGATTTCTGCAAATGGCTTGGCCGATGCTGCAGAAAAAATTGTTGCTGCAGTAAAAGCTTAAGGAGTATCACAATGAGCGTATTAATTAATAAAGACACCAAAGTTTTAGTCCAAGGCTTTACAGGCAAGAACGGTACATTCCACTCTGAACAGGCTATTGCCTACGGCACTAAAGTTGTTGGTGGAGTAACACCGGGTAAAGGTGGTCAATCACATCTGGATCTGCCAGTATTTAATACTATGCGTGAAGCGGTGCAAGAAACTCAAGCTGATGCTTCTGTGATTTATGTGCCTGCACCTTTTGTCCTCGATTCTATTGTAGAAGCTGTTGACTCAGGTATTGAGCTGATTGTTGTGATTACTGAAGGCGTACCAACACTGGATATGCTAAAAGCTAAACGTTATCTGGAAACCAATGGTAATGGTACGCGTCTGATCGGTCCAAACTGTCCGGGTATCATTACGCCAGGCGAGTGTAAGATCGGGATTATGCCGGGTCATATTCATCAGCCAGGTAAGATCGGCATTATCTCACGTTCAGGTACTTTGACTTATGAGGCGGTTGCACAAACCACTAAATTAGGTCTTGGACAGTCAACCTGTATCGGAATCGGTGGTGATCCGATTCCAGGCATGAACCAGATTGATTGCTTGAAACTGTTCCAGGAAGATCCGCAAACTGAAGCCATTATCATGATTGGTGAAATTGGCGGTACTGCGGAAGAAGAAGCAGCTGAGTATATCCAGTCGCATGTGACCAAGCCGGTGGTAGGTTATATCGCTGGTGTAACAGCGCCGAAAGGTAAGCGTATGGGTCACGCAGGTGCCATCATTTCTGGCGGTAAAGGAACTGCTGAAGAGAAGTTTGCAGCTTTTGAACGCGCGGGAATGGCGTATACACGTAGTCCTGCAGAGTTGGGTTCAACCATGCTTGAGGTTTTGAAAGAAAAAGGTTTGGCTTAATTTATTAAGCTGATAAAAAGCCCTCAATATTGAGGGCT
>NZ_DFDO01000249.1:0-3501 GCF_002367915.1 Acinetobacter sp. UBA3025 | reverse complement strand
TGACAATAAGCTATATACGCCAACGCCTGAAGAAACTAAGTCATTCATTCGCCATGCCCTTGAAGACTTACTTATAGTTCCAGCAGGGTTTTCAAGACACGCCCTTAAAGATTCTATTTTGATGGATATTGATAAGTTACGTGAAGCAGGATTGGACATAGATGCATTTAAAGATGTGATTCAAAAAAGATATATAAAACATCTTCCAAAGGAAATAGTTCCTATCCTAATAAAAGAATTATGGAAATTTTGCTTTATTAAAAGCGATCCTAAAATTGATGAAAATCGACATTTTAATGCAGAATTTTTATTCCAAATAATCACACATTATCCTGAACAGTGTAAGGAGATCTTTCAAAAGGAAGATTACATAAATAAGGTAACTACAGATGATAATATTTTATATATTTATATAGCCTTACTCTCAAGATTTGATTTTATTTATGATCTACTTGATTCGAGTGGTAGAGCAATAGTTTCTAGCTATTTAACTAAACATGAAAAAATGAAAATTTATTGTCCATTTTTATCTAAAAATATTTCTGAGCATTTAAAAGAGTTTTTACCGAAAGCAAATCATGAAACATTTAAATATCTATTAAAACTTTCAGAGAAATTTTCAATTAAAAATGAAGTTATGATGCTAGGGATAGAGGAATACGGTAATTCTACAAGTTATGATGAGGCTGATACTAATTTCAATATTTACATTGAGGATTATTTAATTGATTATAATTTTGCAATGTTCCAAAAGTATTTAGAAGTAAGTGAGAATAACTCACAAATTTACGATAGACGAAAATTCTATGGAAGTAATAATTTAGTTTACAAAATTTTATTTAAAAAATTTGCAATACTAATGGGATATCACGAAATAGATTCTAAGAAATTTCCTAAATTTTTTAGTAATGTTGATAAAGCTAATATTGAAAAACAAGTCAAAGAAGAGGAAAAGCCTGAAAAAGATTTTTTAAGTGCCTTATTATCAACTGCTGATGACTTGCCATTTTAATTATGTTTTGTATCGTCAACTAATTGTTGTTGATGTGGTACAGCAATAGCTTCCCATTCATCATAAGACAAAATAGGTGGAAAAGCGGCTACTAATTTAATAGTAGTCGCTTTGTTCTTTCTATGGGTTTCGACTTTAGCTAAACGCTTTTCAAAGCTTTGTAATATCAGAGTTATGATTTTTATCACATTCGTCAATAATTAATGACCAAGTATTAAGTCTTTCCTATAGCTTGACTAGAAATTTTTAACTTTTGAATTTTAATATTTTTTAAACCCTAGGTACAAAAATAAAACTTATTTCATTGCCGTTATTAGTTTATTAAATAGAACATTTTTCATTATTAATTCGCTGAATGACTGAAACAGCTGAAAGTCGACTAGGATAGTAGGATAATTTTTTGTTCTTTTCGGCTTTCATTCATGTCGAATCTTAAAGTGCGAGTTAAAAATGGCAACTGAACCTCTGAACCCTAAACGTCCACTTTATATTCCCTACGCAGGTACTGCATTACTTGAACTCCCATTGCTGAATAAAGGCTCAGCTTTCTCTGTAGAAGAACGTATTCATTTTAATTTACATGGACTTTTGCCCCAAGCGATTGAATCGATTGAGGAACAAAGTCAGCGTTCATATCAGCAATATTGTTCATTCAATGATGCGATCAATAAGCATATTTACCTACGTAACATCCAGGACACCAATGAGACGCTTTTCTATCATTTGATCGAAAATCACTTAAGCGAAATGATGCCGATCATCTATACGCCAACGGTAGGAGAGGCATGTCAGCATTTTTCCAAGATTTATCGCCGTCATCGCGGGGTTTTTATTTCCTATCCGGATCGGAATCATATTGAGCACATCCTACATAATGTAAATCGAAGAAATGTCAAAGTGATTGTGATTACGGATGGTGAGCGCATTCTTGGTTTAGGCGATCAGGGCATTGGTGGAATGGGCATTCCGATTGGAAAGCTGGCTTTATATACGGCCTGCGGAGGTATTAGTCCCGCCTATACTTTACCGATTACTTTGGATGTGGGCACGAACAACGAGCAGTTGTTGAATGATCCGATTTATATGGGATGGCGTCAGCCTCGTATCACTGGTGATGAATATTATGAATTTGTCGAAATGGTGATACAGGCGATTCAGCAAAGATGGCCCGATGCGCTAATTCAATTTGAAGATTTTGCCCAGCACAATGCCATGCCTTTACTGGAAAAATATCGCGATCGAGTATGTTGCTTCAATGACGATATTCAGGGTACGGCAGCTGTGGCAGTAGGCAGTCTGATTGCAGCTTCCTATGCGTCTAATAAGCAACTAAAAGACCAGACCATTGCCTTTTTGGGAGCAGGTTCAGCCGGTTGTGGGATCGCTGAACAGATTGTGGCAAAAATGGTAGCAGAAGGCCTGACTGATGCAGAGGCACGTAAGCGGGTTTTTATGGTGGATCGCTTCGGCCTTATTACCCAGAATCAGCCAAATCTATTAAATTTCCAGAGAAAACTAGCGCAAGAACCAGAAAATATTGCTGAATGGGGAAATGCTGAAGAGATTATTTCTCTATCGGATGTCATCAAATATGCGAAACCCACAGTGTTGATTGGGGTATCTGGACAGCCGGGATTATTTAGCAAAGATGTGATCACGACAATGGCTGAAAATTGTGAACATCCGATTATCTTCCCTTTATCGAATCCTACTTCTCGCGTAGAAGCTGTTCCAGCCGATATTATTCAATGGACCAATGGGAAAGCTCTGATTGCTACAGGTAGCCCATTTGCACCTGTTAATTATCAGGAACAGATTTATACTATTTCTCAATGTAATAACTCTTATATTTTCCCGGGAATTGGACTGGGGGTAGTTGCTTCAGGCGCTACACGCGTCACGGATAATATGCTGATGGCATCAAGTAATGCCTTGGCAGAATGTTCTCCAAAACTTCAGGATCCAACCGCCAATTTATTGCCAGATCTGGATCAGATTCAGCATATTTCCAAGATTATAGCCTTAAGGGTTGCGCAAGCTGCGATTGATGATGGCGTTGCTCCAAAAGTTGGTTTTGATGTGCTGCAGAAAGCCATTGATACGAATTTCTGGATACCGGAATACCGGGAATATAAGCGTGTGACCTTTTAATATTATTAGGGAAAGGGCAGTTTAAAATTAAGTAAAGCAGAGCGATGACATTGTTATTTCTCTGCTTCTTTGTTTGCAGGAAACGAAAGTACACTAAAATGTAAAAGTTTAACTCATTGAAGCAATATGGATTTATTTTATCAAGTCGTTGAAATTAAATAAAATATAATGAAGATTCTGTAAATAATAAAATAATATTTATAAAGTAATTAAATATATATATAAGAAAACTTGATTATTTTAAATCTTCCTGTATACTGGCCTTAACTAGAAAAAAGTCTTGTTGCAAAAAATCTTCCTTAAGTATCGTCGTTTTATTCATAATCCTTCGTTTTATC